>DATBND010000336.1:0-11023 GCA_036554505.1 Actinomycetota bacterium
TCCGCGAGCCCCGCGTTGCTCCCGGGGAGCACCGACAGGCCGATGCTGGCGGTCAACAGGAACGCGACCATCGCCGCGGCACGGCGCCTCACGGCGCTGTGCCCTTCGATTCGTTCCCCTTGGGCGCGTTGCCCGGGTCGCCCTTGCCGCCGCTCCGGGACGGGCCCTGTTTGACGTCGTAGCCGACGACTTGCCAGTGCTTCTCGACGCGTTGCATCCACAGAGTCGAGTGCTGCGTCATCTTCAGCTTGTCGCCTTTGACCTCGCCTACGAGCTTGATCGTGACGTCGGCCGCGGCGGTCGTCCCACCCAGGACGTTCACGCCGATGCGAGCCGAACGCGTCGTGCTGCGTACGTCCGATGCACCCTTAGGAACGCCGAGCCCCGCCTTGGCGAAGCTCGTTGCCGCAGGACGCGCGAACGACTTGTCGAGGACGTTGGGAAGCTCCCGCGGGTCCAGCAGCTCTGCGTCGTAGACATCCTTCACGAGTTGCTCGACCGCGACTGACCGCTCTTCCACCAGCGCGCGTTCGCTCTTACCGACTTTCGAGAGCGCGCCCGCAGCGAACGTCTTGATCTTCCACGGGGCTTGCTCGCCCTCGGGCGCCGCGGTGAACGGCGGTGCCGACGCACGCGTGTTCGAGTGTTGCCACAGCACGTACGCAGCCGGCGCGGCTGCGATCGCTACGGCGAGCGCGACACCTGCAGGTAGCAACCATGAACGGCGTCTAGTAGTGGCAACGATGCTCACAAACGCTCCTATCGAAATTGGCGCCCGAGAAGGGTAGCGAAGGTTTTCGAGAATTCTCGGATTCCATGTTCGTGATTCGGTCCGCTCGTCCTCTCGGTTTACGTGGATTCACGCCCGGGTTTCCGGGCAATAGTTGGACAACCGAGGCGGCCAATTCGTTGCAGGGGCGGCAGGGGCGTCGCGTCCTCGCAGGTAGGATGACCCGCCTATACAAAGCCACAAGCAAGGAGGAACCCCGCTATGGAGCTGGGTTTGGACGTACGCAAAGAAGGTTCTCACTCGGTGATCGACGTGAAGGGCGAGATCGACGTCTACACCGCGCCGAAACTTCGCGAAAAGTTGATCGAGCTCGTGTCGGAGGGAAGCTACGACGTCGTGGTCAATCTCGAGGGCGTCGACTTTCTCGACTCGACGGGATTGGGCGTGCTGGTGGGCGCGCTCAAGCGGGTCAAGGCGCACGACGGCAGCCTGTCGCTCGTGTGCACGCAGGACAAGATCCTCAAGATCTTCAAGATCACCGGCCTTACCAAGGTGTTCCCGATTCACGACTCCGTCGAGGCAGCGAGCGGCGCGGCCGGCTGATCGCACGCGTTCATGGCAACGGTCGAGCTCGAGATCCCGCCCCGCTCCGTCTACGTCGGAGTCGTGCGTCTCGCGGTCGCGTCCCTAGCGCGCGCGGCCGGCCTCGACGAAGGAACGGTCTACGACTTGAAGATCGCCGTCTCCGAGGCGTGTGCCACCGCGGTGCTCGGACTCGAGGACAGCGGCGCGGACGAACCGATCACGATCACTTTCTCCGAGAGCGAGACGTCGCTCGAGCTCGTGGTCGCCGACCGCGCGCGCTCGACCGAGGGCGACCCCGCCGACAGCCAGGGCTTCGACACGCGCTCGACGATGTCCCTCGCCCTTCTCGAGAGCCTCGTCGATCACTGCGAAATTTCACCTCGCGACGGCGGGGGATCGATCACCCGCCTTACCGTCGCGCGCTAGCTCGGCTTCTCGAAGCTTCGAGGTAGGGGAACGGCCGCACAGGGAGCCCCTCCGTACGCAAGTTCCGCAGAACACAGGCGTGGCGAGCCACGCCTGTGTACGAGGACTGGTCCGCCGCGCTAGGAGGGGCGACCGAAGCGGCCGTCAACTGACTCACGCTCCCAGGATTTCACGGGCCTGAAACCGTGGTTTAGGATGCCCGGCGCTATGGCTACTACCGTCACGAAAGCGGATCGCGAGGCGCTGAAAGCGATCTACCGGCTCACGAGGGACAGCGAGGGGGCTCACACGGGCGCGCTCGCCGAGTCGCTCAACGTGTCGCCGGCGAGCGTCACCGCGACGGTCAAGCGGCTCGCCGAGCGGGGCCTGCTGGACCACCGCCCCTACAAGGGCGTGGAGCTGACGCGCGCCGGTCGCCGTGCCGCCATCGGCGCGATCCGCCGGCACCGCATAGTCGAGCGGTTCCTGTCCGACATGCTGGGTTACGCGTGGAACGAAGCGGATCGTCTTGCCGGCGCGTTCGAGCACGAGCTCCCGCAAGAGGTCGAGGACCGGCTGTACGTCGCGCTGCATCAGCCCGCGACGTGTCCCCACGGCTTTCCGATCCCCGCGCCCGACGTCCTCGACATGCCGGCGATGCCGCCGCTCTACGCGCTCGACCCGGGCGACGTCGCCGTCGTGGCCGTGCCGGGCTCCACCGATCCGAAGGTCGTCGAGTTCCTGGACACGCTCGGGCTGCGTCCCGGAGTGCGGGTTGAGGTCCGGGAGAAGCATCCGTTCGACGGGCCGATGGTGCTGCGCGTGGACGGCAAGGACCGCACCGTCGGAGAGAAGGTCGCCAACCAGATCTATGTACGTAAGGAAGAAAAGCGGGCTACTAGGGCACGAACGAGAAAGGAGAAAAGCGCATGATCGAGCTAGCTGCAGAGGGGGGGTATCAGGAGTTCGAGCTCGGCGGCACGGAGATGTTCTGGTTGTTCTTCTCCGCCATCACCGCGCTCGTCGCGATCGCCGTCGGCTTCCAGCTGATGAAGGGGGTCCTTGCCGCAGAGCAAGGCACGCCCAAGATGCAGGAGATCGCAAAGGCGATCCAGGAAGGCGCGATGGCGTACTTGCGTCGTCAGTTCAAGACGATCGGAATCATCCTGATCCCGCTCACGATCATCGTGTTCGCGACGTCCACCGCGGTCTTGAAGCCCGAGGGTGGAGAGGCGTTGTCCTTTGCCGAGTCCGGGATCTTCCGGACGCTGGCGTTTCTCGCCGGGTGTGTCATGTCCGGGCTAACCGGCTTCATCGGCATGGGCCTCGCGGTGAGGGGCAACGTGCGCACGGCCGCGGCCGCGCGCTCCGGCTCGCTCGCGGCCGCGCTCAAGGTCGCGTTTCGCTCGGGCGGGGTCGCCGGCATGTTCACGGTAGGCCTGGGTCTCCTCGGCGCAACGGTCATCATCTTGATCTTCCAGAACACGTCGTCCGCGATCCTTGTCGGCTTCGGATTCGGTGGATCGCTCCTCGCGTTGTTCCTTCGAGTCGGCGGCGGGATCTTCACGAAGGCAGCCGACGTCGGTGCCGACCTCGTCGGCAAGGTCGAGGCCGGGATCCCCGAGGACGACCCTCGCAACCCCGCGACGATCGCCGACAACGTCGGTGACAACGTCGGGGACTGCGCGGGCATGGCGGCCGACCTCTTCGAGAGCTACGAGGTCACCCTCGTCGCGTCGATCATCCTCGGAGTGGCGGCGTTCGATTCCATCGGCGCGAACCCCGCGCTCGGCCTCGTCTTTCCGGTGATTGCACGTGCGATCGGTGTCATCGCGTCGATCGTCGGCATCTACGCGGTCAAGGCGACCGACAAGGACAAGTCCGCGATGGCCCCGATCAACCGCGGCTTCTTGACCGCCGGCCTTCTCACCGTCGTCGGTACCGGCATCGTCGCCTTCACCTACGTCGGCGACAAGGCTCCCGGCGGGGGCCACGAGGGCCTGAAGGTGTTCCTCGCCGTCGTCATCGGCCTCGTCCTCGCGCAGGTCGTGTCCCGGCTGACCGAGTACTTCACCTCGACCGAGAACCAGCCCGTGCAGGAGATCGCCGAGGCCGCGCGTACCGGGCCCGCCACGACGATCCTCTCGGGGATCTCGTCGGGCCTCGAGTCGTCCGTCTACGCGGTCATCGCCATCGCGGGCGCTCTCGGAGTCGCGATCGCGCTGGGAGGCGGCAACCTGCAGTTCTCGTTCTACCTCGTCGCCCTCACGGGCATGGGGATGCTGGCCACGACCGGCGTGATCGTGTCCGAGGACACGTTCGGCCCGGTGTCCGACAACGCGGCGGGCATCGCGGAGATGTCGGGCGAGTTCGAGGGCGAGCCACAGCGCGTCATGGTCGGGCTCGACGCCGTAGGCAACACGACGAAGGCCGTCACGAAGGGCTTCGCGATCGGATCGGCGGTCATCGCCGCGGTCGCGTTGTTCGCGTCGTACATCGAGACGATCGCCGGCGAGCTCGATCTCGAGGCGGTCGGTTCGGCGCTGTTCGCGCTTCCGGAGACGCAGATCAACGTCGCCGACCCGAAGACGTTCATCGGCCTGCTCATCGGCGGCTCCATCGCATTCATGTTCAGCGCGCTCGCCATTCGGGCGGTCGGCCGCTCGGCCGCCGTGGTCGTGCAGGAGGTTCGCCGGCAGTTCGCCGACGGCAAGATCATGAAGGGCGAGCGGCGTCCGGACTACGGCCCGGTGATCGACATCTGCACCGCGGCCTCTCTGCGTGAGCTGGCGACGCCGGCGCTTCTCGCCACGCTGACTCCGGTGATCATCGGTTTCGGCATCGGCTACTTCGCGCTCGGCGCGTTCCTCGCCGCCGTCATCCTCACGGGACAGCTGATGGCCGTGTTCCTTTCCAATGCCGGAGGCGCGTGGGACAACGCCAAGAAGCACATCGAGGACGGGCACGAGGGAGGCAAGGGATCGGAGGCTCACAAAGCGGCCGTCATCGGCGACACCGTCGGTGACCCGTTCAAGGACACGGCAGGGCCGGCCCTGAACCCGCTGATCAAGGTCATGAACCTGATCTCTCTCTTGATCCTGCCGGCGGTCATCAACCTGCGTGACGACGACGCGGTCCGTTACACGATCGCCGGCATCGCGCTGGTCGTGCTTGCCGCAGCGATCATGTTCAGCAAGCGCAAGGGTGCGTCGATCGGTGGCAGCAGCGCTCCGGCGGAGGAAGCAGTCCCGGTAAGCGCGTAAACCGAACCGGCTTCACGAGGTTCAAAGGGGGGCGCCCACCGGCGCCCTCCTTCCTTTTGATGCCTCGCTAGCGAGCGCGGCCCTCGAGCTTGTACGGCACGCTCACGACGACGACTCCGGGCTCGAACAGCAGCCGCCGCTTGACGATCAGCGCGGTCTGGTTGTGGAGCACCTGATGCCGCCGCTTCGGAACGACGAATTCGGGGAGGACGACGGTCACGACGCGCTGGAGCCCGTCCGCCTTGAACTGCCGGATGTAAGCGAGCAAGGACGAGCCGATGTCGCGGAACGGTGACGCCTCGACCTCCAGCGGGTGCGGCACCATCGCCGAGAGCCAGTCGTCCCCGAGTCGCTCGGCGTCCTCGGGATCGAGGCCGAAGGTGATCGCGCGCACGTCGGTCGCCTGCAACGTCTCCGCGTACTCGATCGCCTGCAACGTCGCATTGTGCATTCCCGCCACCATCACGCAGACGTAGTTGCGAGAGGGCAGCTGGCTCTGATCGACGCCCGGCCGGATGTCCTCGCCTACCAGGGGCACGTTGAGCACTTGCACGTTCGGCTCGGCGAGGAACCCGGCCTTCAGCCGGAACAAGCCCGGGCGAAGCAGGACCGCCGTGAGGCTCCGAGACGTGAGCACCTCGGGGATCACGAGGGTGAGGAAGTCGTCGTTCGAGAGCGGCTTCCGCAACTCGCGCAGGTGAAGGGATAGCCGCTTACGGCGGCTTCCGCCATCGGACAGCACCGTTATCTCCACATCCGGTGCGAACCTGCGCCATTCGTCGACGAGGCGATCGTCGAACGTCACGGCCCGGATGTCGGCCGGGCGAACGAAGCGCGCGTATGCGATCGCCCGCGCGGTCGCCGCATCCATCGACGTCACGAGGATGACGAAGTGCTGGTGCGCGGGGCGCCTGTCGGTCGGCTTGCGAGAGGGGTGCTCGAGCTGGGCGTGGACGTCGACGTAGTGCTTGTAGATCGAGCGCATCATCAGGATCAGCAACGGGGTCGCCGTCACGACGATCCAGGCGCCTCCCTCGAACTTCGTGATGACGACGACGACGAGGACGATAGCCGTCACGGTCCCGCCGACCGCGTTGACGAACAGGCTGCGTTTCCACCCCACGTCTTTCGTCCGACGCCAGTGCTGAACCATTCCGGCCTGAGACAACGTGAACGAGAGGAAGACGCCGACGAGGTAGAGCTGGATGAGACGGTTGAGATCGGCATCGAATACCCAGATCAACAACCCCGCGAAGACGGACAGGATCACGATCCCGTTGGAGAACACGAGCCGGTCCCCCATGTTCATGAACTGCCGCGGCACGAACCGGTCGCGGGCGAGGATCGAGGCAAGCCTCGGGAAACCCGCGTAGGCGGTGTTGGCCGCAAGAACCAGGATCAGCGCCGTCGCGATCTGGATGACGTAGAAGAACCAGCCACCCTGGAAGACCGCGTGGGCGATCTCGGCGAGCACGGTCTGGTGCGACTCCTCGTTGGGCACTACGTTCGTGTAGCGCGCGAGCAGCGAGATCCCGAGGAACATCGTGATCGAGATCGACGCCATCATGACGAGGGTGTTCATCGCGTTCTTGGCCTGCGGGAAACGAAACGCCGTGACGCCGTTGGAGATCGCCTCGACGCCCGTCAGCGCGGTCGTTCCCGCGGCGAACGCCTTGAGGAACAGGAACAGCGTCAGCGCCGACGTTGCCTCTAGGTGGTGGCCGGCGCTGGCCGCTTGGGGACAGCCCCCGAGGCACTTGACGAACCCCGTCACGAGGAGGATCCCGATCGAGAGCATGAACGCGTACGTCGGAACCGCGAAGAAGACACCCGACTCGCGCACCCCGCGAAGGTTTGCGTACGCCACGAACGCGATCAACGCGATCGCGAGGGGCACCTGGTGCGGCTCGAGCCCGGGCGCGGCGGACACGATCGCGTCGACTCCGGCCGTGATCGACACGGAGACGGTGAGCACGTAGTCGATCAGAAGCGACGCGCCCGCGGTGAGCCCGGCCAGGAGCCCCAGGTTCTCGTGGGCGACGATGTAAGCGCCTCCACCGCTGGGGTAGGCGCGGATGGTCTGGCGGTAGGAGACGACGACCGTAGCCAGCAGGACGGCGACTCCGACCGAGATCGGCACCACGTTCGTCAACGCGGCCGTGCCCGCCATGGCTAGCACGAACAAGATCTCCTGGGTCGCGTACGCGACCGACGACAACGCGTCGGACGAGAAGATCGGCAACGCGATCGTCTTCGGGAGCAACTGGTCGGCAAGCTCACCCGACGCCATCGGCCGTCCCAGCAGGATGCGCTTTATGGCTGCGGAGGTGCTTAGCTCGGAAGTCGCCATCAGTGCTCGGGTCCGGGGACCAATCTGTAATCGGGGTTGAGCACCGTGGGCTCGCCGTCGGCCCCGGTTCCGATGATGCCCTCGACGATCAGCCCCATCCCGAGTGTTATCCCCGAGAGGGACGACCGTCCGAGCCATTTCGCGACCATCTGGCCGCTCCCGTCGATGATCGTCGCTTCGATCGTGCCACTTCCAACTCGGGGATCGATCCGGATGTTCTGGATGACTCCCGCGGCGCAGCACCCGCGGCGCGCCGCGAGCTCTCCGATCGGGGTCGCGCCCTCGACCGACGAAGCCCACCGGCGCAGGTTTTCCGCCCGCACCTCTTCAGGAGGTCGTGCGAGGCGACGGAGAACGCTGCTGAGCCAAGCCACGTTGGGGAAGTATGGCAGTATCGCCCGCGGCCATTAGCAGGTAGTTCGCAAGGAGCGCGTGAAGGTGCACACGATCATCGCCGGCTGCGGCCGGGTCGGCTCCGAGTTGGCCGTCAACCTTCAGCGCCTCGGTCACACGATCGCGATCGTCGACAAGAACCCAAAGGCTTTCGAACGGCTCAAGCCGGGCTTCGACGCCAAGAAGGTCGTGGGTTTCGTGTTCGACAGGGAGATCCTCGAGCAGGCGGGTATCCAGGAGGCGAGCGCGTTCGCGTCGGTTACGAGCGGTGACAACTCGAACATCCTCTCGGCCCGGGTGGCGAAAGAGCACTACCGCGTCCCGAAGGTCGTGGCCCGCATCTACGACCCCAGGCGGGCTCAGATCTATCAGCGGGTCGGCATCCAGACCGTGGCGACGGTCCGGTGGACGACCGACCAGATCCTTCGCTCGCTTCTGCCGGAGGAGGCGCCCGTGGAGTACACGGTCGACAACGGAGAGGTCGTCATGACCGCGCTGCCGGCCCCCCCGGAGATAGTCGGCAAGCACGCGGTCCAGCTCGACCTGGACGGCCGCCGGCGCGTCGTTGCGGTGAGCAGGTTCGGCGTGCCACGGATACCCGACGCGGCCATGACGATCCAGGACGGGGACATCCTCCATATCTCGCTCGTCAGAGGCGACCTGACCGAGCTCGCGGAGTCGCTCGAGAACCTCGCCGGCCCGGAGTGAGCTGATGCGGATCGCAATCGCCGGGGCCGGCAACGTCGGGACCTACGTCGCCAAGGACCTGAAGAACCGGGGGCACGACATAGTGCTTCTCGAGCAGAACAGAGACGTTATCGACACGATCAAGCCCGAGCTCGACGTCAACTGGGTGGAGGGCGACGCGTGCGAGATCCACATCCTCGACGAAGCCGTCCTCTCGTCGTGTGAGGTCATGGTCGCCGCGACCGGGGACGACGAGGACAACCTCGTCATCTCGCTGCTGGCCAAGCAGGAGTTTGCCGTGCCCCGCGTCGTCGCGCGCATCAACCATCCCGACAACGAGTGGCTCTTCAACGAGACGTGGGGCGTCGACATCTCGGTCAGCATGCCGCACCTTCTCGCTTCGCTCGTCGAGGAGGCGGTGTCGGTCGGCGACCTCGTGCGACTCTTCAACCTCGAGCAGGGGAAGGTCGCGTTGGTCGAGGTGACGCTTGCGGAGGGCTCGCCCGCTAACGGAAAGACCGTCGGCGATCTCGAGATGCCTCCCGACTGCACCCTCGTGGCTGTCGTCCGCGACAAGCACGTGATCTCGCCCGCACCCGAGACGCCACTGAATGCCGGCGACGAGGTGCTCGCCCTGGCGGCCGCGGCCGCCGAGAGCGACCTCAAGCGGGCGTTGACGGGAGAGGGACTGTAGGGCGTGGACCGCGAGTCGGCCCTTGCGCTCGTGCGCAAGTACTCGGAGAAGGACATCACCGTGCGTCACCTCGTGTCGGTCGAAGGCGTCATGCGCGCGCTTGCGGACCACTTCGGTGAGGACCAGGAGAGGTGGGGCCTCGCGGGCCTGTTCCACGACCTCGATCAGGACCAGACCCACGACGACATAGCGCGCCACGGCTACCAATCGGTCGAGTGGCTGCGCGACGAAGGGTTCGACGACGAGGCCGTCCTGAACACGATCCTTGCGCACTCGGAAGAGAAGTATCAGACCGATCTCATGTCGAAGACGATCGTGCACGCCGACGGTGTGGCCGGCTTGCTCGTGGCGTGTGCGCTCGTTCGCCCGGACAAGGCGAACGGGATGAAGGTGTCGTCGGTCAAGAAGAAGCTAAAGGAGAAGTCGTTCGCGCCCGGAGTCGAACGCGACAAGATCCGCGGCGTGGAGGAGTCCATCGGGATCCCGATGGACGAGTTCATAGGTATCTCGATCGAGGGCCTGCAGCGAGTCGCCCCCGAGATCGGCCTCGCCTGAGCGAAGCTACGCGGCGCTGGCCTTGCGCTTCATGACCCACCGAGCGCCGAGGCCCAGCAGCAGGACGCCGACGATGATCGTAGGAATGCGCATGTACGAGCTCACCTTCTCCCAGTTGTGTCCGACTTGCAGCCCAATGTAGGTAAGACCGTAGCTCCACACGGCAGAACCGAGCAACGTGTAGATCGTGAACTTCGCTATCGGCATCCTGGTGATGCCGGCGGGCACCGAGATGAACGTGCGAATGATCGGGATCATGCGCCCGAAGAACGTCGCGGCGTCACCGTGGCGCTCCCACCACGCCTCTGCCTTGTCGATGTCGTGCGCCCTCATGAAGACGTACTTGCCGTAACGCTCCAGCAACGCCCGGCCCCCGGTCGCGCCGAGCGCGTACGCGATCGCGGACCCGACGAGCGTCCCGACCAGGGCTATCGTGCCCACCCAGAAGAAGTCGAGGCGGCCGTCTCCCGCGTACCACCCACCCACGAGCAGCGTGATCTCGCTGGGAATCGGGATGCAGGCGGCCGACGCAACCATGAGCACGAAAATGCCGATATAGCCGTAGTCCGTGACGAGCTCGCGTACGGCGTCGGCGATCCCTTCCATTGGGGGCGCATCGTAGCGGGGGGCGTCTGCTCTGCGTCCCGCCGAGCCGGCCCGCGGGGAGGAAGAGATGACGGCCGAGGGACGTTCCAGTTGACAGCCGTGCCTAAATGGTGCGATAAGGCACAGCCGGCATCCGGCCGGATCGGCATCCGCCTCGAGGAGCGATCGCCCCGGCTCGAGGCCATCCCTCCGACCAGGACGACCTCCTCGAACGAGCAAGGAGCCTCGTGGCAAAGAACCTCGTCATAGTCGAGTCGCCCGCCAAGGCGAAGACGATCGAGAAGTACATGGGCAAGGACTACAAGGTCCTCGCCTCGATGGGTCATGTCCGCGATCTCCCCAAGTCGGACTTCGGGATCGAGTGCAACGGCGGCGTGACCATCAAGTACGAAGCGATCGCGCGCGCCTCTGCGAAGAAGGCGATGACGGCGATACGAAAGGTGCTCAAAGAGGCCGAAACCGTATGGCTGGCTCCAGACCCCGACCGCGAGGGCGAGGCGATTGCGTGGCACGTCGCCGAGCTGCTCAAGCTGAAGCCCGAGATCGTGCGCCGCGTCACGTTCAACGAGATCACCAAGAAGGCGGTCACCGGGGCGTTCGAGTCGCCGCGTTCGATCGACATGGATCTGGTCGACGCACAGCAAGCGCGCCGCGCGGTCGACCGCATCGTGGGCTACAAGCTGTCTCCTCTCCACTGGCGCAACGTGGGCCCGAACCTCTCCGCGGGGCGCGTGCAAAGCGCCGCGCTGCTCTTG
>DATBND010000355.1:0-7028 GCA_036554505.1 Actinomycetota bacterium
CGCACCCGATGTCGAAGCCCACACCGCCGGGAGAGATGGCGCCGCCCGCATCGGCGTCGGTGGCGGCGACGCCTCCGATCGGAAACCCGTAGCCCCAGTGGATGTCGGGCATCGCCATCGACGCGCCGACGATGCCCGGCAGCGTGGCGACGTTGGCCACTTGCGTGATGGCCTTGTCCTCGATGGCCTTGCGCATCAGCGAGGGCGAGGCGAAGACCTTGCCGGGGACCCGCATGCCGTCGACGTAGCCGACCGGCACCTCCCACACGAACGGCTCGACCTGGCGCGGCTCCATTGATGCTGTTCTACCCCGCTCTGCGGGGAGTTGGCGGTTAGTCGCGGTCCTTGACGATGCGGGCGACGATCTTGTCGCGCAGCTTGTCGGGGATGAAGCCCTCCACGCGCGCCCTCACCTGGGCGTCCGTTCCGACCAGGTAACGCGTGCGCGGGCGGGGCGACGTCAGCGCATGCTCGACCGCCTTGGCCACCTTCTCCGGCGGGATCCCCCGCTTGTTCTGTGCGGCGGCGATCTTTCGGCCCGTCTCGATGAGCTTGCCGTAGCGCTGCCGGCCCTCGTCGGGCATGGCGTCGGTCAGGTTGTCGAAGTCCGGCCCGGATTTGTCCCAGATCGGAGTCGCGATGGCGCCGGGCTCGACGATGGCCACCTTGACGTCCCAGCGTGCGAGCTCGAGCCGCAGCGAGTCCGTGAGTGCCTCCATCGCCATCTTCGAAGCGGCATAAGGGCCGATCAGCGGAGCCGACGGCGAGCGGCCCGCAACGGACCCAATGTTCACCACGCGGCCGCGACCGCGCCGGATGGCCGGAAGAAACGCCTGGGTCACCGCGATCTGCCCGATCACGTTCACCTCGAGCTGCTTTCGCAGGTCGTCGATCGGCAGATATTCGAGGGGGCCCGACACCGCGATACCCGCGTTGTTGACGAGCCCCTGCAACCCATCGGATCCGACGGCCTCGTCGACGACCTTCGCCGCGGCCGCTATCGAACTCTGATCGGTGACGTCGATGATGACCGGTGTGAGGTTGCCGCGCGCTCTCTGCGCCAGGTCCTCCCCGTCGGCGTCCTTTCGGACTCCTGCGAAGACGCGGTGGCCGTTGGCATCGAGGTGCAGCGCGCACGCGCGCCCGATGCCCGTCGACGCGCCGGTGATGACGATTGCTCCCATCGAGTCAATGTACTCGCTGACGATCAGACGTCGACGTAGACCTCGGCCACCCAGCCTTCGTGCGTCGGCTCGACTCGTAGCTGGTGATACGTGATCGCCTTGACCGCGGTGCCCTCGAGCACTTCGCGCCCGCGCGGCATCAGCGTTACCGACCCGGTAGTGCCTTCGTCCGAGACGCGCTCGACGTGCGCGCCGGCGACGACCGAGTCGAGCGACTCCTGCAGGTAGATGACCTCGGAGAGCCAGTCGACGAGCTGCGCGCCGAGGTCGCCGGGCTCGATCGTGACCGGGTGTTCGTCTCCGGGCCCGGGGCGCCAGCCGCCGAGGATCGTCGCCAGCCCTTGAGTAGCGGCCTCGAACGTCTCCTCGAGCGACGCCCCCCATGCCCGAATGCCTACATCGGCGGTGTGCTCGATTATCCGAAAGTCACGCATCTCGGCCCGAACCTGCCACAATTTCTCGATGGATCGCGCCGCCGCGCACCTCGCTGCCCGTGCCTTGATCGACAACGTTGCTACGGTCATCAAGGGCAAACGGGCGGCAATCGAGGCGTCTGCCACCGCCCTCTTCGCGGGCGGGCACCTCCTCCTCGAGGACGTCCCCGGCGTGGGCAAGACGATGCTCGGACGGGCCATCGCGCGCTCGATCCGCGGCACCTTCAAACGCATCCAGGGAACGCCCGACCTGCTGCCCTCGGACGTAACCGGCACGGCCATCTACAACCAGTCGGGGCAGACGTTCGAGTTCATACCCGGCCCCGTCTTCGGACACGTCGTGCTGTTCGACGAGATCAACCGAACGACGCCACGGACCCAGGCCGCTTTGCTGGAGGCGATGGACGAGGGGGCCGTGACCGTCGACGGAGTCAGGCATCCGTTGCCCGATCCGTTGTTCGTCATCGCGACGCAGAACCCGCTCGAGCACCACGGCACCTACCCGTTGCCGGAGGGCCAGCTGGACCGCTTCGTCATCGCGGTGGACCTCGGTTACGTCGAAGCGGCGGTCGAGCGCGAAGTCATCCTTGCCCAGCTCGAGTCCCATCCGATCGAGGAGCTCGAGGCGGTCCTCGCTCCCGAGGAGGTCGTCGGAGTCCGGAGGGTCGCGCGCTCCACCCACGTGTCGACGTCGGTGCTCGACTACGCGCTTGCGCTCGTTTCCGCGACGCGCAGTCATCCCGACCTCGAGCTCGGGGCGAGCCCGCGCGCCTCCATCGGGCTCGTCCGGTGCGCGCAGGCGCGCGCCTTGATCAACGGACGGGAGTTCGTCGTGCCGGACGACGTGAAAGCCCTGGCCGTGTCGGCCCTGGCTCACCGCGTGGTCGGGCGCTCGGCGCTTCGTCTCGAACGGGGAAGGACGACGGCGGCGGTGCGGGAGATCGTCGATCGGACGTCCGTGCCCGTAACTGCGCCGCCTTCGCCCGAGCGTTGAAGCGCCGGTTCACCAAGCGCGCGCTGTCGGTCAGCGTCGTCGCGGTGGTACTCGTGCTCGCCGGCGCGACGGCGCAAGCGGGATGGCTATACGTCCTGGCCGCAGGGGTGCTCGGCATCGTCGCGTCGTCGCTGTTGTACCGCCCGCGTCTCGGCGCGCTCGAGGTGCAACGCGCGGTGCCCGTCCGAGCCGTCGTCGGGGACGAGGTCCGACTGCGGCTGTCCGTGACGAACACATCCCGCAGGTCGATACCCCCGTTCCGGATCGAGGACCGTTACGCGGCGTATACCGGCGTCGGGGCGGCCGCATGTGACCGGCTCGGGGCCGAGGCGCGCGCCGAGATCGAGCTACGCCGCGTAGCACATCGCCGGGGCGTGTACGACGCGGGGATCGTGCAGTTGAGGTGCGGTGCCCCGTTCGGGTTCATGCGGAGCACCCGAGAGGTCGACGTGCCGTCCTTCGCGACGGTGGTGCCCTCCTGGGTCGAGCTTCGCTCGTTCCCTATACTCGAGCCGTCGTCGTATCCGTCCGACGTGTTGCACGAGCGCGCACGTACCGGGGCCGGGGAGGAGTTCCTCGGAATCCGCGACTACCGCCCCGGCGACTCGCCGCGCGCGGTGCACTGGCGATCGACGGCTCGAACCGGCCATCTGATGGTCCGTGAATACGAAGAGCATCCGTCGACACGCGTGGGAATCGTTCTCGTCGGAGGAGACCACGGCCCGCTCCCGGCATCGTCGTTCGAGACGCTCGTTTCGGCCGTCGCCTCGATCGCGATGTACGCGCTGTCGACCGGCCACCCGTTGGAGCTGGTGAGGGGGGAGAGCGACGGCGGCGTTAGCGCGCTCGCAGAGCCGGAGAAAGAGGACGCCCTGACGTGGCTTGCCGCCGCCCGGCCCGCCGACGCATCCCCGGCCCCCCTCGTCGCGCATGCGCTCGGCCGGCTCGGCCGGCGCGGAACGCTCGTCGTCTGTGCTCCGACGGCGGGTGCCGCGGGGGCCGGGCTGCTCGCCGCCGTGGACCACGCGCAAACGGCCGGAGCGCGCGTGTTCGTGGTCGTCGCGCAGTCCTCGACGTGGACCGACGAGGTCGTCGACGAGATAGATCCGGCTTCGCTGGCAGGGGGCCGCGCGCGCGTGCGGATCGCGCGCAAGGACGAAAGTCTGAAGGCATGTCTGGAGGGCTGATGGAGGCGGTTCGCGCCGCGAACCGCACACGACGCCCCGAGGACTCGGTCGGCTTACGCGTCGCGATCCTCGGTGCCGTGATGACCGGGGTGGTCGCGCTGGCAGCCGAGCAGGCGATCGGGGCGACGACGGCGCTCGCAGTCCTGATCGTGCTCCCGTTCGCCTATTGGACCTCACACGTCCGGCGGGGTAAGGACAACTGGCCCATCAAGCTCGTGCTGACGATCGGCGCGATCATCGCCTTGATCCGCTTCCTGGACCAAGTGCAGGGCGTTACGAGCCTCGACGAGGTCCGTTTCCCGCTGGCCGACATCTTTCTGTGGGTGCAGGTGTTGCACAGCTTCGACTTGCCTCAGCGAAAGGACCTCAACTTCTCGTTGGGCTCGTCGCTCGCGTTGATGGCCGTCGCGGGATCGGTTTCGCAGGACCTGCGCTTTGCGGTGTTCCTCGCGATCTACTTCATCTTCGTCGTTGCGGCGCTGACGCTGAGCTATCGGTCGGAGCTCGAGGATGGTTCGGCGGGATGGATGCGTCCGCGTCCCCGCACTCCGGCACGCAGACCCACGCGCGAGATCATGCAAGGCGCGGCCGCGACTGCGCTTGCGGCGGCGATCCTCTTCCTCGTCCTCCCGCAGCCGAGCGGGGTCCGGTCGCTGGCTCTTCCGTTCGACCTCGGCTCGGGCCTCGGCCTATCCGCGAACGACGGCATTGCTAATCCGGGGTTCGGCGAAGACGACGCGGGCACCCGCGCCAGCACGTCGAGCTACTACGCGTTCGGCGACGAGATGGACTTGCGCGTGCGCGGTGAGCTCTCGGACCAACTGGTCATGCGCGTCCGGGCCTCGGCTCCCGCGATGTGGCGAGGCGTTCTCTTCGACCACTATGACGGGACGAGCTGGACCGGGGACCGGTCCGAGCCGGTTCCGCTCGGGGCCGGCAACCCGCCGTATCTCTATCCGCCGGAGTTCCGCAGCCTTGGCCCACGTCAGGAGATCACGCAGACGTTCTACGTCGAGGCCGAGCAGCCGAGCATCTTGTTCTCGGGCGGCCAGCCCGACGAGGTCTATTACGAAGGCGGCGTCAACATCGACGGCCTCGGCGGACTGCGCACGCCCGCGACGCTCACCCCGGGCAACGTCTACAGCGTCGTCTCCAGCAGGGGAGCCGCGCGCCCATCGGAGCTGCGTGGAGCCGGCCCCGTGGACGTGCCCGCGCATCTGGCGCGTTACCTGCAAGTGCCGGTCGGTGTGCCCGCACGCGTGCGAGAGCTCGCTCGTCGCATAACGGCCGGCACCGACAATCAATACGACGCGGTCAAGGCGATCGAGCGACATCTGCGCACGAACTACCGCTACACGATCGATTCGCCGGTGCCGCCGCCCGGAGCCGACGCGGTGGACTACTTCCTCTTCGAGGACAACCTCGGGTTCTGCGAGCAGTTCGCCTCCGCGACGGCGATCATGCTTCGCACCCTCGGATACCCAGCCCGCGTGGTGGCCGGTTACACGACAGGCACTCGCAACGCGTTCACCGGCTACTACGAGGTCCACGGCACCGACGCGCACTCGTGGGTCGAGGTGTGGTTCCCGCGCCTCGGCTGGTACGAGTTCGACCCGACATTCGACGTCCCGCCCGCGGAAAGCGATCTGGGTGAGCTGCTTCCGATAGTGAAAGTGGTCAGGTTCATCGCCGACAAGCTGTCGTTCCTCGTGCCGGGCGGTGGGGCCGGGATACTTCGCCTCGGCCTCACGCTCGTGCTCGTCTCGGTGGTCCTCGGCGGCGTGGCGGTCGTCGTTCGCCGGCGTCCCCGGGGTGCGCCGCAGCCGGGCCGCGCCCCGCCCTTTACCGGAGGGGCCGTGGGGATGGCTTTCCATCGCTTCGAGGAAGCGCTTCGCGCCGCGGGCAAGCCACGAGCGCTCTCGGAGACGGCGAGCGAGCTCGTCGCGCGCGTGGCTCCGCCCACCGAGGAAGCACGGGACGCGCTCTCGACGTTCGAGCGTGAGCGTTACGGCTATCCGCCTCCGACGCCGGCCGAGGCCGCGGTGGCCGCAGCCGCCCTCGATCGAATGGCGAGCAACGCCCTGCGCCACGAGAGCCCGGTCGGGGAGGCGGCCCCGGAAAAGTGAACGATCCGCGGCCGTTGACTCCGGACGAGGCGCGTCGTCGAACGGCGCGCCGGCGGATGATGCGCCGGAGACGGCGGACGCTTCTCCTCGCGCTGTTGCTGCTGCTGGGGTTCGTTGGCTTTCGCGTGGTCGCAAACGACGACGGGGAGCTCGACCCCGCGCAGGTAACGCCGGCTCCGCTCGAAAGCTCGTCGCCGGACGGGGACCCGCAGGCATCCGCGCCCGGCCGGAACAAGGACGGCCTCCCGATCAAGCACGTGGTCTTCATCGTTAAAGAGAACCGGACCTACGACAATTACTTCGGTCGTTACCCGCACGGCGACGGAGCGACGACCGGCCGGACGTCCGGCGGTCGCACGATCCAGCTCTCGATCGCCACCGACGTGCTCGAGCCGGACCTGGGGCATTCGTTCCTCCAGGGTGTGGAGGCCGTCAACGGCGGGCGGATGAACGGGTTCGATCTCGTGAAAGACGGCGAGTCCTTGAACGGGTACTCCGCGTTCGAGCGCAACGGCATTCCGAACTACTGGGCTTATGCAGACAACTTCGTGCTCGGCGATCGCATGTTTTCGTCCACGTACGGGCCGACGCTGCCGGGACACCTGTACGCGATCGGCGCGCAGGCGGCGGGAGTCGTCGGAAACAAGCTCGACGTCGGCGGTCCCGGCGGGTACTGCGCGGACCGGGACGAGACCGTCCATGCCTTTCGTGACGTGTCCGGGAAACGACGGGGGACGCTCGTGGCTGCGGTGCGGCGGTCGGACTCGGAGAAGATCGCCGAGTCCTGGAGGCGCGTTCGTGCGTGCTTCGACTTCAGGACGATGCCGGACTTGCTCGACAAACGAGGCCTGTCGTGGCGCTATTACGACGAGGATGGGTCGTGGTTCAACGCGATCCTCGCTATCGACCACCTCTACAAGTCGAGGCGGTGGGGTCCCAACGTCGTGCCGCAGACCGAGTTCGTCCCAGACGTGCGGGACGGGAATCTCGCGCGGGTTACGTGGTTGATGCCGGGCGAGGGTAACAACGAGCACCCGGGCGGACCGAGCGTGTGCGCCGGCGAGAACTGGACCGTAAACGTCGTGAACGCCATCATGCAGTCG
>DATBND010000363.1:0-7531 GCA_036554505.1 Actinomycetota bacterium
GTCCTTCAAGGTCGCGGACCCGGCCTCGACCGGGACCACCGTTGCGCCGAGCATCTCCATCCGTACGACGTTCAGGTGCTGGCGTCCCACGTCGACCGCGCCCATGTACACGACGCACGGAAGGCCGAAGTAGGCAGCGGCCGTAGCGGTCGCGACACCGTGCTGCCCCGCACCGGTCTCCGCGATGATGCGGCGCCTCCCCATCTGCTTCGCAAGGAGCACCTGTCCGACGGTGTTGTTGACCTTGTGTGCACCGGTGTGGGCCAGGTCCTCTCGCTTGAGGAAGACCTGCGCGCCGGCGCGCTCCGAGAACCGCTCCGCGAAGTACAGGGGGGTCGGCCGCCCGACCACGGTCTTCCGGAGCCCGTCGAGCTCCTCGAGGAACGCCGGGTCCTCGCGCGCCGTCTCCCACGCGCGCTCGAGCTCGTCCAGCGCGCCCATCAGCGCCTCCGGCACGTAGCGACCGCCGAACTCCCCGAAGCGCCCTCGCTCGTCGGGGACCGACGACATCACGCGCCGCCCACGAGAGCGCGCACCTTGGCCTGCGGATCCGCCGCGGTTACGACGCTCTGTCCGACGAGGACGGCTTG
This sequence comes from Actinomycetota bacterium, assembly GCA_036554505.1. Taxonomy (GTDB): domain Bacteria; phylum Actinomycetota; class CADDZG01; order CADDZG01; family WHSQ01; genus DATBND01. Next base: position 591 of record DATBND010000363.1, read on the forward strand.
GGCTCCCGCGCGCGCCAGAGCCTCGACCTCGGCCCTCGTCGACACGCCCGACAGCGCGACGAGCGTCACTCCTTCGGGAAGCAGCGGCGCGAGCTTCGCCGTGCGCTCGGGATCGACGTCGAACGTCGCGAGGTCGCGGTGGTTGACGCCAACGAGGCTCGCGCCTGCGGCCAGCGCGCGCTCCAGCTCGACCTCGTCGTGGGCCTCGACGAGGGCATCCATGCCCAGCGCTTCGATGGCAGTGAGCAACCGTCCGAGCTCGTCGCCGAGGATGCGCACGATGAGCAGGACAGCGTCGGCCCCCTCGGCGCGGGACTCGAGGACCTGCAGCTCGTCGATCACGAAATCTTTCCTGAGCACCGGCACGCCCGCCCCCCGCGCCGCCTGCAAATCCTCGATCGAGCCCAGGAAGTGATCGGGCTCGGTCAGCACCGACAGCGCGGCCGCCCCGCCCGCGACGTACTCCTGGGCCACGCGCGCGGCATCGAGATCCGTGTTGAGGGGGCCGAGGCGTGGCGTGGCGCGCTTGATCTCGGCGATGACCGCGACGTCCGGGCCTTGCAACGCGGCAGCGAAGCCGCGCGGCGCCTCCACCGACGCGATGCGCTGCTCGAGGGCGTCGTCGGACAACCTGGCGCGCGCGTCCGCGACACGAGCCCGCGCCGATTGGAGGATCTCCTCGAGATAGCCCACGCCGCGACCCTAACGGCGCGCGCGCGTCATCCGGACGTCCTGCGCGGCGAGGAGCTCGAGCAGCAAGTCCGCGACCGGGTGCGCGCCCCCCGAGACGGCGACGTGGGAGACGCCGGCCTGCACGAAGAGCTCGTCGGCGTCGTCGGCCCTCTCGGCGCGCCGGACCGGGACGTCCAGGTCCTGCCCGAACGAGAGCACGCGCTCGGCGTCGAGGCCGAAGACGAGCGCCGCATCGCCGTCTTCCGAAAGCGCTTCGATCGAGATGACGAGGGGCTCGAGATCGTCGTCACGAAGGAACTCGATCAATCGGCGAGATCCGAGATTGCCCCCGTACAGCTGCGAGTGCTCGGCTCCGAGAGCGACGAACTCGACCGCATGGTCCGGTGCGCGCGCGTACAGGGCACGCGCGAGCTCTAACCACACGCCCAGCGTCACGCCCGTCTCGTCGATGCCGGGGGCGGTGTCGTAGGCAGCGGTCACGACGACGCGCGGCTCGGCGCCGCGCGGGGGCGGGGCCACTACGTTCGTTGAACGCACCGTGTCCTCGACCGGTACTGGGTCGAGTAGCGGCACATAGCCCGCTTGTTGCAGATGGCCGAGGATGTAGGTCGAAGCGGCGAACTCGCGTTGAGAGCCCGCCGGTCGGTCGCCGATCGTCTCGTCGAATTGAGCCGCGTGCTCATCGACCACGCTCTCCTGCACGGTCGGGGGACCTTGGGGCTCCGTCGGGGAGCCGGTCCCGGATCCCGACGAGCACCCCGCGCACATCAGCAGCAATCCCGTGATCGCGCCCGCGGTCGCCCGTCGGTTGCCGTTGTCCACGGGCTTAGTATCTGCGCCGTGACGAACGACGAACGTCCAATCGCGTGGCTCGCCTTGGAAAACGGCACCCCTGTGCTCGACGTCAACGGGGACGAGATCGGCAAGGTCTCAGAGGTGATCGCCGACGAGCAGAAGGACATCTTCTCGGGGATCCGCTGGCGCCACGGCATCCTCGGGAGCCAGCACTACGTGCCGGCGGACATGATCGACACGCTTACGGCCGATGCGGTCCACCTGCGCTTGTCGGCGGACGACGCGCAACGACAGGAGCAACCGGGCTAGGATCTACTCGTCTAGCGCCCGCGCCGCGACCGTGGCCTTCAGTAGCGCCTCCGCCTTCCGTCTGGTCTCGTCCGCTTCCATCTCGGGAACGGAATCGGCGACCACCCCGGCCCCCGCCTGGACGTATGCCCGTCCATCCACCGCTACGAGCGTGCGGATCGTGATGCACGCGTCGAGGTTTCCGGAGAAGTCGAAGTAGCCGACGACGCCCGAGTACGGCCCCCGGCGCGTTCGCTCCAGCGAGTCGATGATCTCCATCGCTCGTACCTTCGGAGCCCCCGAGACCGTTCCGGCGGGAAACGAGGCGGTGAGCGCGTCGAACGCCGTCTGGCCCTGTGCAAGCTTCCCGGTGACGCTCGACACGATGTGCATCACGTGGGAGTAACGCTCGACGACCATGAGCTCCTCGACCGTCACGGTCCCGTACGCGGCGACCCTGCCCACGTCGTTTCGCGCGAGGTCGACGAGCATCACGTGCTCCGCGCGCTCCTTCTCGTCGGACAAGAGGTCCTTCTCCAGAGCGAGGTCTTCGGCGTCGTCGATCCCCCGGCGCCGAGTGCCGGCGATCGGGCGTGCGACGACGTGATCGCCGGTGACGCGCACGAGGGGCTCGGGCGACGACCCCGCGATCTCGAACGCGGGATGGCCCTCGCCCTCTCCAAAGCGCAGGAAATACATGTACGGGCTCGGGTTCAGCGTGCGCAGCACGCGATACGCGTTGAAGGCGGAGCCGTTCAATGGCGCCTCGAAGCGACGCGACGGGACCACCTGGAAGACGTCACCAGCGTAGATGTGCTCCTTCGCGGTCTTCACCCAGCCCGCGTACTCCTCGTCGTCGACCACCGAGGAGAAGTCGACGCCGACATCCAGATCGAGGTCGAACGAGGGTGCGTCCAGCGGGGCGGCGAGCCGTTCCACGACCGCCTCGATCTCGTCAACGGCGTCGTCGTACGCGCCGTCGGGGTCGTCTGTGGCGTGGACGTTGGCGAACACGAGGGCGCGCTGAGCCAGATGGTCGAAGACGACGAACGTGCGCGTGAGCAGCAGCGCGAGGTCGGGGAGGGCCAGGTCGTCCGGCGGGGGATCCCCCAGCCTCTCCAACTCGCGCACGCAGTCGTAGCCGAGGAACCCGACCGCTCCCCCATGCAGCGGCGGAAGCCCCTCGAGCTTGGGAGCGCGGCTCGCTTCGAGCAGACGCTTCACGTATGCGAGCGGAGGCTCGCCGTCGTCGGGCGCGACCGGGGGGGAGCCCTCGATCGTCACCCGGCCCCCCTTCGCCTTGACCACCGCGAAGGCATCGCCGCCGAGAAACGAGTAGCGCGCCCACCGCTCGCCGCCCTCGACGCTCTCGAGAAGGAAGCCGTTCGGGCGCGGGTCGAGTCGGAGGAACGCTGCCACCGGCGTCTGCGAGTCCGCGAGGACCTCGCGCCACACGGGGACGATCGGATGCTCGCGCAGGAGCTCCAGAAACGTTCGCTTGTCGGGGCGGTAACGCGGGATCAAGGCCCCGCGGGGTCTTCGAAAGCTCGATAGAAGCAGGTCGTCTCGCCGGTGTGACACGCGGGCCCGGCGGGTTCGACGAGCATCAACAGCGCGTCGGCATCGCAGTCGTAGCGGACCTCCACTACCTTCTGCGTGTTGCCGGAGGTCGCGCCCTTGTTCCAGTGCTCCCGGCGCGACCGGCTCCAGAACCACGTCGTCTTCGTCTCGAGCGTGCGTCGCACGGCTTCGGCGTCGACCCACGCAAGCATCAGCACGTCCTTGCTCGACGCGTCCTGAACGATCGCGGGGGCGAGGCCGCGATCGTCGAAGACGAGGTCTGCGACCGCGACGGGGCCGCGCTCGGCGGTCACGGCTGCAGGTCGTACGGGAACGGATCCGTGAAGTGCTCGACTCCCGAGCTCGTCACCACGACCGTGTCCTCCAACCTCACGCCGCCGATGCCCCGGAAGTACAGGCCGGGCTCGACCGCGATCACGTCGCCCTCGACCAGCTCGTCCGCGCGCCTACCGATCCACGGCCTCTCGTGCACCTCGAGGCCGACGCCGTGGCCGAGCGAATGCGAGAAGCCCTCGACCAGCGGGCCGGCACCGTCGTGGCGAAGCTGAGTCGGGTAGCCCTGCGAATGGAAGTGCTCGGCGACTGCTCGGTACGCGTCCGCGCGGCCCGGGCGCAGGGCGTCGAAGGCGATGTCGAGCGCGGCCTTGCAGTCCGCGTGCAGCTTCTGGAGCTCCTTCGACGGGGTACCGGGCACGAACGTGCGCGTCATGTCCGAGAACGCGCCGGAACGGCGATCCTGTGGGAAGCAATCGATGATCAACGACTGGTCCGGAAGCACGGGGCCAAGCCCGACGTCGTGACCCTTCATGCAGTCGTCCCCGGTCTGGACGATGATGTCGTCGCTTGCCGCGCCTTGCGTCCGAAGCTCCGCCGTCATCACCTCTCGGATCCACTCGCACGTGAGGACCTCGCCCTCGAAACGAAGACGATTTCCGGACATCGGCTCGGCCTCGCGGATCATGCGCACGGCCGCGAGGACCGCCGTGTCCGCGGCGCGCTGGGCCCGCTCCGTTCCCTCGAGCTCCGCGGGCGTCTTTTGCCGCCGACGCGCCGCCCACGCATCCGCGTCGACGGTGACCTCGACACCCTTGTCTCTCAGATAGTCGGCGACCTGGATCCGGAAAGTCGGCGGGACGCACACAGCCGACACGCCGAGCTTGTCCAGCGCGCGCCGAACGACCTCCGGCCCGACGAGAGCGTGGGGAAACGACGAGTCGGTGACGAGCTCCTCGACACCGAGATCGTGGATGTTCCACACGTCGTCGATCACGTCCTCGCGACGTTCGAGCACGGATACCTCCAGGTTGGAGGCGATCACGATTCGACGGCCCTCGACCTCGACGAAGGTGAGCGGGTCCATCACGAGCTCGCCTATCTCGTGGCGCATCTCGGGGCTGCGAACGGCGTCGTCGTAGAGAAGGAAGGTCGTCATGGCGAGCGCGGCATCCTAACGGGCAGGCCTCGCTCCGCCACCGCCGCCTTCGCCGCCGCGATCGAGAACGTGCGCCAGTGGAAGACCGACGCTGCGAGCGCAGCCTCGGCCCCTCCCAGTGCAGGGTCCACGGCGTCGGCGAGGTGCTCGGGCGTTCCCGCCCCGCCCGACGCGATCACGGGGCAGGGCACGGCCGCGGAGACCGCGGCCGTCAGCTCGAGGTCGTAGCCGTCGGTCGTCCCGTCCCGATCCATGGAGGTCAGAAGGATCTCGCCCGCCCCGTGACCCGCCGCTTCCTGGGCCCACGCGAGCGCGTCTCTCCCCGTGGGATGGCGCCCACCCGCGAGATAGGCCTCCCACGACCCGTCGACCCGGCGCGCGTCGATCGCCACGACGATGGCCTGGTCACCGAACTCGTCGGCGGCCTCGCGGATCAGCTCGGGGCGCCGGAGGGCGGCCGTGTTGAGCGCGACCTTGTCGGCGCCGGCCTTGAGGAGACGGCGGACGTCCTCGACCGAGCGGACTCCGCCACCGATCGTGAGAGGGATGAAGACGCTCTCCGCGGTCCGCTCGGCGACGTCGAGGATCAGGTCGCGCTCCTCGTGCGACGCGGTGATGTCGAGGAAGACGATCTCGTCCGCGCCCTCCGCGTCGTAGCGCGCAGCCAGCTCGACGGGATCGCCCGCGTCGCGCAGGTCGACGAAGCGCGTGCCCTTGACGACCCGTCCCTTGTCGACGTCGAGACACGGGATCACCCGCTTGGCAAGCATGCGCCCAGGGTAGTGGGCCGTGGACGGCTAACGCTGGGTCGGGACCCGCATGATGATTCCCCGCTCGTCCTCCCCCCAGTCGAGCCAGAGAGCCGTGTCCGATGCGGTGGTGCCGAAGAACGATCTGACGCGGACCCGTCGGCGTCCGATCTCCCGGCCGGTGGCCTCATCCAGCTCCACGACGTTCTTTCCCTTCGCCGATCGCACGAGCCACAGGGACGATCCGCCTACACGGACCTGCCAGTATTGGTCGTACATCCCGAGGTCGACCTTCATCTTGGTCACCGCCCCGTCCGCATAGCCGATACGGATGAGCTGGTGGCGGCCTTCGGGAGTTGCGTGCGAGACCCACAGAGACGCGGAACCGCCGGCCATCCCGATCAGGTTCCAGTCGAGGTTGGCCTCCCCGATGAGCTCCCCGGTATCGGGGTCCACGCGCACGATGCGGCCGTTGCCTTTCGCGAGCCATACGGAGTCGCCGCCGAAGGCAATCGTGTAGGCGCCCGAGTCCTTGTCCGCGACTTTGAACGGGCGAGGCAGGTCGAGCTTGGTCACGGTCAGCTCGGACGATCCGTCCGACGGGGAGATCCGGTAGAGCTTGCCCCGGAAGCCGACCCACGCAGACTCGTCTCCGGCCGTCATGACGTTCGCCCCGGCCGACCCGACGTTCGTGTCGAAGAGGAGCGGAGAGGTGGCCACGATCTCGTCGGTCTCGGGATCGATCAGGGCCATGGAGAAGCCCTCCTCGCGGCCTCCGTTCTTCTCTACGAACGCCCACAGGTGCTCGTGCTCGAAGGCGAGCCAATGCGGGTAACCGGGAAGACGGATGCGCGCTTGAACCTCGCCGGTGTCCTCGTCCAGGCGCGACACCGTCCAGTCCGCGACCCAGACGGACCCCGCTCCCACCGCCACGCTCGTGGGAGAGCCCTCGACCGAGTACGTCTGGACCCCGTCAGAGCGCGTCGGAGTAGGGGACTCGTCGGGCGTCGCAGGTGCCGTATTCGTCCCCCAGTCCTGGGCGGCGGCGAGCGACCCGGCCACCATCAATGCGGCGACACAGGCGACGACAGTTGCGCGCCGGCGCCGGCGCAGGGCGGCGGCCCGCGCGACCACCCTCGCCATCGGTAGCGGTCCCGTGGGACCAGCGGCCGCGCGGATGAGCAAGGCCCTCGGATCAGATGCCATCTCGTACCTCCTGGAATTCCTCGAGGTCGGCGCTCGAGCTGAGTTTCTGCAAGGCCCTTCGCGTCAGGCTCTTCACCGTCGACTCGGGACACTGCAAGACCAGCGCCACGTCGGCCACGGACATGTCGAGGTAGTAGCGAAGGACTAGCGCTGTCTTCTGGCGCTCGGGCAGGGACGCCACGGCCCTGCGCACGTCG
>DATBND010000376.1:0-1728 GCA_036554505.1 Actinomycetota bacterium
GTCGTCGAACATCTTCTGGACCTCTTCTTCGGTGTAGCCCTCGCGGCGCGACACGACGTCCATCTCGAGGTAGTCGGGGCCGATGAGCGTCGAGAGCTCGCCCTTCGCCGCGTGCCGGAAGACGTCCATCTCCCACAGCCGGTCCTCGGCCGTGGTGTAGCCGAGGGCGTGGCTCGCGTTCACGAACGAGTCCGCGTAGATGTGCGGGATCCCGAACTCGTCGCGGTAGACGGTGACGCCGTCGAGCGGCTGGTACTCGCGCTCGATCTCCTTCGGCCCGAACTGCATCGAGTGGAAGTAGGTCCCGATCTCTCCGTCGGTCACGTCGTCGTCGTCGATCAGCGATGCGTACAGCTCGCGCTGGTCGTCGAAGTGGGGGCCGAAGTCGTCCGCCGCGACCTCCTCGGGCGTGACGTTGCCCTCCTGGCCCGGCGGGACGATCGAGTACGCCTCCATCGTGTCCGGCACGGCGGGGGGGCCGTCCTGGGCGTGCACGCCGGCCGGGACGGCCGTGGCGAGCAAGAGCGCGGACAGGACGAGGACGAGGAGACGGCGCGACATGAAGACCTCCAGGCGGGACGGCAGGTTCGTTCGTTTCGTCCCTACTACCCGCCCGCCGGGGGATTCACCCCTCGTATTGGTTCGGGGGCGGGGGGCCCGGGTGGCTAGGCGAGGATCAGGCGGTCCGCGGCCATCGCTCCGAACAGCAGCGCCAGGTAGTAGATCGAGAAGCGGAACAACCACCACGCGACCGTCGGCACCGTGTTCCGGTAGAGGCGCACCGCGCCGTAGATGAACACCGCGTTCAGGACCAGTGCGGCCCCCAGGTAGATCGCCCCCATCTTTCCCACCGAGAAGAACACGAGCGACATCGCCAGCAGCAGGAACGAGTACAGCAGGACGTGCTTCGCCGTCTCCTCGCGGCCGTACACGACCGGCATCATCGGCACTCCCGCAGCGGCGTAGTCCTTCTCGTAGCGCATCGCCAGCGCCCAGAAGTGCGGCGGCGTCCAGTAGAAGATGATCCCGAAGAGCGCGAGCGCGGGCAGCTCGACGGTGCCGGTGACGGCGCTCCATCCGACGAGAGCCGGGAACGCGCCGGCAGCCCCGCCGATGACGATGTTCTGCGGCGTCGACCGCTTCATCCCGATCGTGTAGACGAAGACGTAGAAGAGCAGCGCCGCCGTCGCGAGCGCCGCCGACATCAGGTTCACCGTCGCCCACAGGTACGCGAACGCCACGACGCCGAGCACGACGCCGAACACCAGGGCCCGGGCCGGCTCGACCTGGTGCATGGGCAACGGGCGCCGCTTCGTCCGGGGCATGACCCGGTCGATGTCCCGGTCGAGGTAGCAGTTGATCGCGTTCGCGCCGCCGGCCGACAGCGCTCCGCCGATCAGCGTGTTCAGCACGAGCAGCCACGACGGCCAGCCGCGCGCTGCGACGACCATCGACGGGACCGTCGTCACGAGCAGGAGCTCGATGATGCGCGGCTTCGTCAGCGCGAAGTAGGCCGCGGCTCGCTCGCGGAAGGTCGCGGGCCGCTCGACGTCGAGCTCCGCGACGGCGACGTTCACGACCTCCTCGACGCTCAGAGACCCCGTGGATTCACCCACGACCAGACGCTTCACGTCAGCTGCCGCTCTTCGCGATCGCCGGCACGTGCCGGACGGACGGAGCCGGCTCGGTCCTGACGGAGGGGTGGATCAGCGTGGCCATGGCGGCAAA
>DATBND010000417.1:0-1633 GCA_036554505.1 Actinomycetota bacterium
CCCCTTAGCTCAGTCGGCAGAGCGTCTCCATGGTAAGGAGAAGGTCCACGGTTCGATTCCGTGAGGGGGCTCCCCGCAGCACCGGGGCGGCGTAGCTCAGGGGTAGAGCAGGCGGCTCATAATCGCCGAGTCGGTGGTTCAAGTCCACCCGCCGCTACGACACCGGACTCGCTTTCTCGCGCCGTCATCCGCGCGCTCATCCCTCTTGCCGGGACCACCGCTTGGGTTGTTTCCTTGTGCGGACAAAGGGCTAGAGAAGGAGGCAGTCATGGGGTTCAACGGCGTGCACATCGCGCTGACGGTCAACGACCTTTCGGTCAGCGGACCGTGGTACCAGAAGCTGTTCGACGGCCAGCAGTTGTTCGCCGGCGACGACGGTGCCGGCCAGGTCGAGCTCTACATGGTCCCCGACAACCTGCTCCTCGGCCTTCGCCAGCACGGCTCCACGTCCGGCGGCGATCGCTTCGCCTACGACCGTGTGGGCCTCGATCACGTCGGCCTGCACCTCGCCGATCGCGCCGAGCTCGAGAAGTGGGACGCCAAGCTCAACGAGATGGGCATCGAGAGCTCCGGCATCGTCGAGAGCTCGTACGGCGCGCACGTGAACTTCAAGGATCCCGACGGCATCGCCCTCGAGCTCTTCGTGGTCGGCACGCCCGGCTAGCCGGCACGGGGCCACCGGCGTAAACGGCGGCCCGTCTGCCCGGCTCGTCCGATTCGCGCTCAACCCAGGCCCGCGCCGTACCGAAGGAACTGTGGGAGGTATCTGGCTCATGGCCCACAGGTTCTGCACGAGATGCAACGCCGAGGTCGAGGACGCGGGCGGTTACTGCCTGCTCGGACACGACCTCCGGCTCGAGGCCCCCGTCGACTCCTTGCGAGCGCTGCGGGCGGAGGTCAACCGCACCTTCGACGAGGCTCGCCGTGAGCTGGCCGACGTCATGGCGCCTGCCGTCGCCGTCGCTCCCGCGCCCTCCCGCCGCATCCGCCTCGACGAGGCGCGCGTGCTCGAGGGTGACTCGGTCGAGGAGAGGGAGTGGGCGGATGCCCCCGTCTCCGTCGCCCATGGGGACCGCGCGCCCGAGCCGTCCCCGCAGCAGGACCCTGCGCCGCCGCCACCCAGGCCCGTGGCAAACGTGTGGGACGGCCTCGACGACGAGCCCGCGCTCAGCCCCGGGGACCCGATTGCGTCCTTTGCTCCCTCTCCCAGGATGGATTGGGGGCCGCGCAAGGCCGGGCTGCTGAGCCGGCGAGCCCGCGACGAGCAGCGGGCGGGGGCCTGAGGGCCCCGCACCGTCCTCACCTATAATCACCTCTTCCTACGATCCCTCAGAGGTGAGAAGAGATGGCGAGCGACAGGCGCGTCCACGTGACGCTCGAGTGCGGCGAATGCAAGCGCCGTAACTACATCACCGAGAAGAACCGCCACAACAGCCGCGACCGCGTCGAGCTCAAGAAGTACTGCCGGTGGTGCTCACGGCATACCGCGCATAAAGAGACCCGCTAAGTACGCCGCGATCGTCGAGACGATCGCGGGGGTGGGGTTGCCGGCGCTTTCCCAGAGACGAGCGAAAAGGAAAGGCCCCCGGTTTCCCGGGGGCCTTTTTAGTTCTTGGTGTAGTTCTCCTACCAG
>DATBND010000032.1:0-6031 GCA_036554505.1 Actinomycetota bacterium
CTTCGCCTCGATAACGCTCGATCACTGCACCACCGGACCCGTGATCGCGGTGGAGGGCACGGAGCTCACCGCCCGCGACTCGATCGTGGACGCATCAGCAGAGGAAGAGATCGCGATCGCAGGACGGGCGCCCGTTCCGGACGCACCGCGCGGCGTCTCGAACGCGGCCGATCGCGAGACGGGCGATGGTCTGGCCCCGGCCGGACACGTAACGCTCGACGCCTGCACCGTGGTGGGGAGGATCCATGCCGAGCGTCTCGACGTCTCCAATTCCATACTGCGGGCTCGGCCGCGCGACCCCGTGGACGCGTGGCCCGCGCCTGTATGGGCCGAGCGGCGCCAGGTCGGGTGCATGAGGTTCTCGTACGTCCCCCCGGGCTCTCGTACGCCGAGGCGTTTCAATTGCGCGGGCGACGACCCTGCTCATCGCCCTCATCACACGTCGTTGCGATTCGGCGACCCCGGATACGGACAGCTTCGTCCCACCACTCACGACGCAATCCGAACGGGCGCGAGCGACGAGAGCGAGATGGGCGTGACCCACGAGCTCTACCAGCCACAGCGCGAGGCAAATCTCCGCTTACGACTCGACGAATACCTCCGCTTCGGTCTCGAAGCGGGGTTCTTCTACGCGACCTGATGATGGCGGGAAGGGGACGACCATGAGCTCGGACGTCAGCAGGGTGAGGTTCGATCCGCGCGACGACTTCGCCGGACTCGTCATGCAACAAGGACGCCTGCTTCTCGACGGCGACTTCAACGAATACGTCGCGATGCTCGACCGCCGGCTGCGAGCCGAGACGAACGACCTCACGTCGTTCGAGCCCGATCCCGACCGATCGGGGGTCGCGTGGGTGCCGCGCCTGACTCCGGACGCCTTTCGCGTCACGGCCTCCGGAGGAGAGCTGACGATAGGCCGGGGACGTATGTACGTCGACGGCCTCCTTGCCGAGAACCACGGCGGCGAGCCGGATATGACCGACTCGGCCCTCGCGGAGTTCGACCCGATCCTCGCGGAGGAGGTGGGGACCGAGGAGCTCTCCTACGACGCGCAGCCCTACTGGCCGGAGCCCGACCCGCTGCCCGAGGGAGGGCCTCACCTCGCCTATCTCGACGTGTGGCACCGGGAGGTCACCCACCTCGAGGATCCGGATCTCGTAGAGAAAGCGGTGGGAGTAGACACCACGGCGCGCCTCCAGACCGCGTGGCAGGTCCGGCTGCTTCCGAACATCGGATCGGCGACCTGCACCTCTCCCGACGAGGACATTCCCGGCTGGCTCGACGTCATCTCTCCGTCGGGCGGACGGCTGACGACCGGAACGGTCGAGGTCGACGACGAGGACGATCCGTGTGAGCTCCCGCCGAGCGGCGGCTACCGCGGGCTCGAGAACCAGACTTACCGCGTCGAGATCCATGCCGGCGGCGCGCCGGGAACCGCGACGTGGAAGTGGTCGCGCGAGAACGCCTCGGTCGTCCAGGCGGTCGTCGAGATGGTGTCGCCCACGGTCTTGAGGCTCGCATCGGTGGCCAAGGACGACGTCCTCCGGATCTTCGACGGGAGCTGGGTGGAGATACTCGACGACAACGCGGAGCTCGCACAACGGCCGGGCGCGATCAGACAGGTAGACGTCGACGACTCGGCGCGGACGATCTCGTTCACCGATCCGCTTCCGGCCGAGCTGCAACCAGCGGACGCCGACGACGCGGCCAGGCGACACTTTCGTGTGCGTCGCTGGGATCAGTCCGGGATCGTTCGGAGCGGCACCGGAGACGAGATCGTCGATCTCGACGCGGCCGGATCGAGCGGTCTCCTCACCGTGCCCGCGAATGACGCCACCCAGGTCGTCCTCGAGAATGGCGTCGTCGTCTCGTTCTCGGTCACCGACGGAGGCCGCTTCCGGTCGGGCGACCATTGGATATTCGCGGCGCGTACGGCGGATACGTCGATCGAGATCCTCGACGCGGCGCCTCCTCGCGGGGTGCACCATCACTATGCGCGCCTCGGCACCGTCACCTTCCCGGACTCGGCGACGAGCTGTCGCCGGCTATGGCCCCCGGTGGTGGCCTCCACCGGAGGAGACGACTGCGGAGACTGCACCGTGTGCGTGACCGCGGAGTCGCATGCGTCAGGCGAGCTCACGATCAACGACGCGATCGCTGAGCTTGCCGAGACCGGCGGGACCATCTGCCTGGGCACGGGGATGTTTCACGCCGAGGAAGGCATCTTCCTCGAAGGGGTACGGGCGATCCGTATCCGGGGTCAGGGAATGGCGACGATCATCTTCGCCCGGGGCTTGGCGCTCAGCATCGAGAGGTCGTCGTTCATCACGATAGAGAACCTGGCGCTCGTCGGGGGGCCGGGCGCTCCCGCCGTGAGCGTTCGCAGTGCGAGCACGACGACGCTGCAGGACCTCGTCGTTCTGTCCTACGGGATCATGCAAGAGAAGGGCGGAGAGCCGTCAGAGAACGCCGCGGTCCAGGTTTCGGGAGTGTGTCCGGTGCTCACTCTGCGCCGCAACATCCTCGTCGGGCTTGCGGGCATCGCCTCGGATCGCGGGGAAAGAATGGCCGGCTTTCTCGCGGCCGGCCTCCGCATCGAGGACAACATCATCGGAGGACGCGAAGGCTCTATCGATCTCGGCGGTGTCTCCGCTTATCAGGTCGAGTGCTGGATTGCCGACAACGAGATCATCAACGGCGAGCGCGGGGCGCTCGTCGCCACCGGAGGGGTCGGGCCGCCGGGGATACTCACCGTGACGAACAACCGGATCATGACCGGCGGCGGGGGAATCGTCGTCGGCCCGGACGCGGTCGTGGACTCGAACTCGATAAAGGGCATGGGAAACGCCGAGGATGGAATCGCGATCGAGCCGGGAGGGTTCCCCGCCGAGCCGGGCCATGTACGCATAACCGGTAACCGGGTGCAGGACATGCCGGGCGTCGGCATCGCTCTAAGGGCTCCGGTGGTGAGCTTCATGGTGAAGCAGAACGTCCTCACCGACATCGGCACGGGCATTGCCACTGAGCGCCGGGGTCGCGCCGACAGCGTCGCCATAGAGAACAACGAGGTGACGGACGTTGCGGAGGGTGTCGAGGAGTCGCCTTCGGCCGTGGGGATAACGGTTTCGAACGCGGATTCCGTGGCGATCTTGAGCAACACCGTCAAACGCGTCGGTACGTCGCTGGTCAGCGGGCGGGTTCGGAATGCCATCGGGGTGATCGCCTGCGAAGACGTACGGATCGCCGACAACCTCGTCGACGAGGTCGGGCCGCCCCTGAAGATGCCCGGTCTCGCCGCCGGCATCTTCGGAGTTGGCCCGTCCGAGTTCTTCTCGGTCGGCGGCAACACTTCGCGACACGACGGACTCGGGGACGGCATGTTCCATGCTTTGCTGATCAGATCGGTCCGACGTGACGTCGGATGGGTGGGACACCGAAAGGCGGTCGTGGCCCTCGAGGAGGGAATGTTCATCCTGAACGCAGGGTGGGCGTACACCCGGACGCCTCGCGCAGACCATGTCACTGTTTCGAGCAACCTGCTGGTCGGAGGCGGCACCGCCGAAGCGTGCGTCGTGAGCGTCTTCGGGGACGTCGTCTTCGACGCCAACCAGTGCGAGCAGGTCTTGTCGAACGACACCATCGCCGTCGCCATCGACGCGCAATCCATAACGGCGTCGTCGAATCGGGTCAGAGGTGACGAGGCGATGCTCGTTCTCTTGACGGCTAAGAATCGCTTTGCCGCGGTCGGCAACCTGGCGTCGGGGGGAACCCATTTCGGGGGGGCGCACGACGGGCTGTTCGATCCGTGGGAGGTCCTCAACCCCATCGTCTCTTGACCCGAGGAGGTCCTTGATGGCAGTCGTGGTAGTCGGACGAGAGACCAACTTCAAGCAGCTGCGCGAGCGCGTGTTTCGTGAACGGCTGTCGAAGGCCGCGTCGGCCCGGCTCGAGGCCGCGGTTCGTGAGGCGAATCCACATCTGGACCTCTCGGCGCTGTCGCCCGGGATGATCGTGGAAGTGCCCGACCTCGCCGAAGCGAAGCCGTCGCGGGAGGTCGATCTCGGCGACGACGCGGGGCGGGCCGAGCGTGCAATCAAGGAGATCATCATGCGGTCGGTCCAGGACTTGAACGAAGCGGCCGGCCGGCTGGAAAAGGACGCCTCCAGCGAGCGCGAACGCCTGTCCCGATTCTTCGACTTTGAAGAGGTGGTGACCGCCGCCGAAAGCGACGAGCTCATCCGCGCCGAGCTCGACGAGTTCAGGAATGCGCTCGCCAGGGAGGAGGACGCGGCTAAGGAACAACTCGCGCGGCTGCAGAAGGTCATGGCGGTCTGGGCCGAGGAAGTCGAGGCGATCGACACCCTGCTGCCCTAGGTTCGCGTCCGCCCTTCGGTGCGTGGTTCTCGGGGAAATCGATCCCGCATAGCGCAACTCATGTCACGGAGAACGGCGCACGACCGCGACTCCGCCCGCGTACGATGAGGAGGCCGGGCGGTTAGCTCAGCTGGCAGAGCACTGCGCTTACAACGCAGGGGTCGGCGGTTCGAACCCGTCACCGCCCACTAGGGAAAACGCGGCCTAGTGAGCCGCCCATGGGGGCCCGCGGCCCCCGGACGAACCCCCTCAAGTGATCGTCGACCTCACGTGAGGCGCGGCGACCAACGCGGTAGGTCGCCTCGGGCATCCTCGTCACGGTCCCTAGGACTCCACTCAGGAAGAGTCCTTTGCGATCTGAAGGATCAGGTAGAGGACCAGCCCTACGCTCCCGACGAGCATGGCTAGGCGGGCGGACCTCTGCGTGGAGGCTGCCTGTTCCGTGGACTCTTTGAACTGCACGGCCGGCACGCGCGTCTCCTTCGAACCGTACGGCGAGCTCGTCGGTGACTTCGTCGGCGCGCGTGCGGTTACCTCGTGCGATGTCCCAGTTGTTCTTTTGCACGTACCAAACGGTGACAAGAGATTCGCCGTCGACCTCGATCTGAAGGCCCCCGTAGCCGGGCGAGATCCTCTTGATGTCGTCCCACGCGACGGTCTTCGTCGAGATCGGGTTCCGAACGACGAGGCCTGAACGAGTGGCCTCCAGGCTGGGGTAGAGCGTGAACCGCTGGAGCGCCAGACCGGAGATCAGAAGGATCGCCCCGACGCCCACGCCGACATGAGGCTCTGTCGCTCCGAGGAGTCCCGCGAGAACAAGGGCCCCGCCGGCCAGAGACAGAGTTGGAAAGCCGAGCCTCGCCCAGAACAGAGCCCTGGGTGAGCAACGCCAGACCTTGGTCTCTGCCACCCGGCCATACTCGCGCGGTCCGCCCTGACGCCGGAGGATGTCGCTCGCTTGGGGAGCGGCGCCATGTAAGCCTGGCTACCCCGCGTGAACGACGGATCAGGTGCCGCCGTCAGCAGCGTCGCGGCGCTTCCTCGCGCGGCGTTTCCCCTCGTGCATTGCCTGGACGCGCCCTAGCGGGATCGCGCGGCCCTCTTCGACGAGATCGGCGTCGGGGGTTTGCGCCGCTGGCATCCGCTCGGTCCATGGATCGCGCCCCGCGAGGACGTCGACCGCGGTCTTCACGGTGAAATCACCCGGCGAGATCGACCCGAGCTCGTCCCATGCGATCGGGAAGGACACGGGCACACCCGGGCGGATCCTCGGGCTGTAGGCGGCAACGACGGTCGCGCCGCCTCCTCGGGTCGAGTCGACGAACACCTTGCCCTCCCGTTCTTCGCGGACGAAGGCGGTCGTCGCAAGTGCAGGATCCAAACGCTCTGCGCGTGCAGCGAGCGCGCGCGTTGCGGCAGCCGCTTCCTCGATCGACACCTCGGCCGTCAGCGGCACGAACACGTGGATGCCCTTGGCGCCGCTCGTCTTTACCGCGCCCTCGAGCCCCGCGTCGGTCAACGTCTGTCGCACGAGCAGCGCGACCTCCACCGCCGCGGAGAATGCGTCGGTCGGCGGGTCGAGGTCGAGAACGAGGTGCGTGACGTGCTCCCACCGATCGGCTCGCACCAGCGCCGGGTGATACTCGACCGCGCGCTG
>DATBND010000082.1:0-2331 GCA_036554505.1 Actinomycetota bacterium
AATGAGCGACTTCGTCGTGTTGGAGCGCGCGTCCGAGATCGGGGGCACGTGGCGGGACAACGTCTACCCGGGCTGCCAGTGCGACGTCCCCTCGCACCTCTACTCGTTCTCGTTCGCCTTGAACCCGGACTGGACGCGCACCTATTCGATGCAGCCCGAGATATGGGACTACCTGCGACGTTGTGCCGAACGTGCCGGGGTGCTCGAGCACGTGCAGTTCGACGCCAATGTGACCCACGTGACGTGGATCGACACGGAGAAGACCTGGCGGATAGAGACGAGCAGAGGCGTGTGGAGCGCGGACGCGCTCGTGTCCGGCCACGGAGGACTGGCGGAACCTTCCATCCCGGCCATTGCCGGGCTCGATTCCTTCGAGGGCGAGGTCGTGCACTCCGCGGCATGGCGGTCCGACGTCGAGCTGGACGACAGGAACATCGCGGTCGTCGGGACGGGAGCCTCCGCCATACAGATCGTGCCCAAGATCCAGCCCCGTGTCGCGTCGTTGCGAGTGTTCCAGCGGACGCCGCCCTGGATCCTTCCGCATACGGACCGGCCCATCACCGCGGCCGAGCGCGCGGTGTACCGCAGATTCCCCGCTGCCCAGAAGGCGCTTCGCCTCGCGATCTATCTCGCGCGCGAGACCCTCGTCGTCGGCCTCGCGAAGGACCCTCGCTTCCTCGCCCCGCTGCGCGCTCTCGCACGGCGCCATCTCCGGGCCCAGGTACCTGATCGCAGCCTTCGAAGAAAGCTCGCGCCGTCGTATTCGCCGGGATGCAAACGCCTGCTCTTGTCAAACGATTACTATCCGGCACTCGCGCAGCCGAACTGCGACGTCGTCACCGATCCAATCGTCGAGGTCACCCCGCGCGGGGTCGTCACCGGCGCCGGGAAACATCACGACGTGGACGTGCTCGTCTTCGCGACCGGTTTTCGGGTCACCGACAACCCCATGCTGGAACGAGTGACCGGACGCGACGAGCGTACGCTCGAGCAGAGCTGGGCGGACGGAGGGATGAGCTCGTATCTCGGTACGACGGTCCCCGGCTTCCCGAATCTCTTCTTGCTGACCGGTCCGAACACCGGTATCGGCCACACCTCGTTGGTGGTGATGATCGAAGCGCAGATCGATTACGTGCTGCGATGCCTTCGCTATATGGCCAGCCGTGACGTGACGTCGCTGGAGGTGCGGCGCGACGTTGCCGACCGTTTCACTGCCGAGGTGCAACGCAAGATGCGCCGCACCGTCTGGACCATGGGCGGTTGCTCGAGCTGGTATCTCGATGACAAGGGTCGGAACACGACGCTATGGCCGGACTTCACGTGGCGCTTCCGTCGACTGGCGCGACGGTTCCGGCCCTCCGACTACGTGGTCGTGAACGAGCGCGCCGAGCGACCCACACCTTTCCTAGAGGGCCCGGCTCGCTAGAGTCTCAGCTTGGACACACGAGCGAGGCTGTGGCTCCTTCTGATAGTCCTCGGCGCGGCGGCCGCGGGCCTCGCGCTCGTCGCATCCAGTCCCTATCCGGGCGTCAGCGTCGACTCGGGCGAGTATCTCGCCGTTGCGGATGGCCTTCTCGACGGCAAGGGGCTCACGATGCCCTACGCCGGATACGACGAGGCCTACCGGATCCTGAGCCCGGGCGAGCGCGTGCCCATGACCCAGTTCCCTCCGCTGTACCCCTCGGTGCTCGCGCTCGTCGCCGGCATCGCCGACGCGTCCCTGCTGGTCGTTGCGCGCGCGATCGGTGCGCTTATGTACGCGGTACTGGTCGCTACCGGGACCTACCTCGTGTGGCGCGCGACGAGAAGGCTGTGGCCGGCGGTGGTCGCCGGCGGGCTGCTGCTCGCCGCCGATCTGGTGACGATCCACGCGATGGCATGGTCCGAGCAGTTGATGCTGCTGGGCCTGTGCGGGTGCCTCGTCTTCGCCACTCGCTACTGGGAGGGCCGTGCGCTCGTCGATGTCGTGGGTTTGGGAGCGTGCGCGGTCGTGGCGAGCATGGCGCGCTTTGCCGGAGTCTCCACCGCGATCGCCGGCGCACTCGTCGTATGGCTGGCGCGCTCCGGGACGGCGCGCACGCGTCTGTCGAGGGCCGGCTCGTTCCTCGGGCTGACGCTGGTGCCGACGATCGCGTGGTTCGTGCGCAACAGCCTCGTGACCGGCGCCGTCTCCGACAAGGAGCCGGCGTGGCACCCTCCGTCGCTGACGGTCCTCGGTCAGGCCGTGCAGACGATCGGCGGTTGGATCGTTCCGTGGCGCGCGGCGACGATGGCCACCGGCGTCGCGGTCGTGGCCGCCGTCGTGGCCGCGACCGTCCGGCGCGCGCGCTC
>DATBND010000140.1:0-27216 GCA_036554505.1 Actinomycetota bacterium
ATCCGTCACGAGATGATCAAGCGCGCGTTCGACGAAGGTCTCGACAGCTACGAGTTCCTCGGTCACGACGAGCCGTGGAAGCACGAATGGGCCCGTCACTTCCGCGAACAGCAGCTGGTCCGGTTGTTCGCACCGACGCTGCTGGGTCGTGCCGACAGGTTCCTCTACGAACGAGTGCGCCCCGCCGCCCGGCGCGCGCTCACGGCGATGAAGAGGATTCGCGGCAAGGATTGAGGCACCAGGGTCGATGTCGTCTGGTCTGCGCCCGTCGAATGAGGGGGGTGAGCTACACCGCACCCTCATGACCGAGAGCCTCATAGGGTCGGTGGAGTTGATGACCATCATGGGAAGTCAGGTGGCTCGGCGTCTGCCTGAACAAGATCAGCAACCTGGCGGCAATGACCTTCGTTGACTAGGCGAGAACAGTCTCATGTTTCTTGGTAGAATCTGGATGAAACATTCGCATGACAACTTGTGAAAAAGGTGAGTATCGGGTGTTGGCACGGGCAAAATCGCGCCGTAAGGTAAAAGCCAGACAACGGAGAGAGCCGAGCGGACGGGCGCGCATGAATATCCGTTGTTGCGCTGGGCTGAGGCGCAGAGGGAGGCTAGTGCAGCAGTTCAGGCCAGTCTTTGGGGACGATGGAACAAATTCGAGATCGACTTCGGCGCGAAGAGAAGCCGGGGTTGGGTTGTTTCTGAGGATCGGGCGATGAGGGCGCGCGCCGATTCTCTGCACGACAGAGTCCGTGACCACGAGCGCCTTCATCCGGTCCCAAAACCGAACAATGGGTCGCGGTCCGTGCTCGTCCTGGATGGTCCGGGGACCATCATCATTCAAGGCAACGGACCGAGCTCACCAGCAATCTCGTATGACTGTGGGGTCTGTCGAAGCCCGCTCATGGTCGATGTCCGTCCTGAGCAGGTCAGGAACGTCGTGATGAAATGCAACAACTGCGGGAGCTATAACGAGAAGGCCTAGGAACCTTCAATTTCCTGGGTCTCTTCTATGACTTCCCGTTCCTCGATTACGCGCTCCTCCTTCTTCAGGCGCGTCGTCTCGGTCGTGCGCTTGACGATCGGTCTGCGCCGATAAACACGAGCTGAGCCCAGGACCACGAGGAAGAAGCCAATGCCGGCGGCGGCACCCCATCCGCCCCCCGCTGCGTTACCCACTCCTATCCCCAGGGCAATCGAAGGCGCGGAAAGACCGCTGAGGTCGCGCACGAGTTTCCAGTCGATGCCGCCTTCTCCACCGGGGTCGTTATCGGTCAAGGCGTGCCCTCCGTTAACTTGGAATTGACGGAATGCAAACACGCAGCTGAATCGCGATCAACTTGCACCGTCAGACTCCGGCAGAAGGATGACTTTTCCTTCACCCGATCGGGTGAGTGAGAGAGCTAGGTCGCGCGAATCCGGCAGATGGGGGATCCATGAGCAGCCGACTTGCGGGGCCACCCGGCTACGCCGTCTGCCAGGACGCCTCGCGGTTGCGAACTCCGGTCTGCTTCCGACGCCGCGCGGGCGGTGGTAGCTAACGGACGGGGCGTCTGACGAACAGGTCGTCGATCAGGGTGTCTCCGCGACGGCCGAGCGCCTTGAGCTTCAACGAGATCTTGCTCCCCTGTGCTCGTAGGCCGTAGCGCAACTGCGGCAGCGGCTGCCACCACTGTCCGGTCGCTCTCGCTCTGCGGACCTGGCGTCCGACGATCTTGCCGTGCTTCCTCTCGACCACGACGAGCTGGACGCGGCGTCCCCGGGTCGCCCGGAAGTACCCGCCCGCCACGACGCGGCCGCCGGCGACTCGGATCGGGTGTGACACGACGCGTGCGACGGGACGGCGCTGACGGAGCTTCGCCGCGCGATAGCCGCTACGCGCGATGCGGATGGTGGACAGTCCGCCACCCTTGGTCTTCCACCTGCTGCGACCGCGCTCGAAGCTCGCGTTCTGGAGCATGTTCCCGGGCTTCTTGTCGGCGACGGGCTCCGCGGTGGGCTCCGGCGGCGGCGTCGTGGAGGTAGGCGAGGGGGTGGGCTCGGACCCATCGGGGGTGGTCGCCGACGGAGCCGGGTCCGGGGACTCGGTGCCGTCGGTGGCCTCCGGCGCCGGCGAGGCGGGCGTGTTCGTCGGGGCAGGCGCGGGCGGCGAGCTCGGCGTGCCGGTAGGGGCGGGCGCAGGCGGCGTGGTCGCCGGGGGCGTGGGCGTCGATGTCGGCTTGGGCGCGGCGGGCGTCGAGGTCGATGCCGGAGTCGGGGTCGAGGTCGGCTTGGGAGCGACCGGAGTCGGGGTCGAGGTCGGAGCCGGGCTCGGCGCGGGGGCCGAGCCGGTCAGGTAGTCCTTGAGCGCGGTGTACGCAGGCTTGGGCTTGAGGTCGCGATGCATCAGGCCGTAGTTGTCGAGCTGCACGTCGCCGGTGTCGCGGTTGCGCTCGTTGTACCAGAACATGTGAGTGACGTAGGGGAAGTTCTCCCGCACGTACTTGATCGAACGGACGAGGTAATCACCCTGCTGCTCGGGGGTCACTCCGCGGCGCCAGTTCGGCTCGTTGCCCTGGTTCGCGTGCGACGACCATCCGAACTCGGTGAACCAGATCTTCTTGTCGCCGTCACCGTTTTTCTGCATGAGGTCGCGCACTGCCGCGACGTGCGACAGCGTCCAGATGGTTCCGTCGTCGCGCTTCTCGGGGGCCGCGTCGGCAACGCCCTGATACGGGTGCGTCGCCATGACGTCGAAGTAACCCTGCGCGCCTGCCGCGTAGACCTTCTCGAGCCAGTCGGTGTCGTTGTACGAAGGGCCGCCGAGGACGACCTTCGTGTTCGGATCGCCGGCTTTGAACTGCGAGTACGACGCCTTGAGGAGCTTCACGTAGTCGGCAGGGGTTCCGTTGAAGAAGTAGTCGAGGTTCGGCTCGTTCCACACTTCCCACGCCGCGACGCGTCCCTTGAAGTGCTCCGCGGCCCAGCGAGCTATCCGGCCGTAGTCGTCGGGGTCGCTCGGTGGTGTCGCCGTTCCCGCACCGTTGTTCGCCCAGTCGGGAGTGCGCCACAGCATCCCCAGCACGTTGATCCCGCGGGCGCGCGCCTGGTTGACGATCCAGTCGGCCTTGTCGACGTGGTACTGCGTGTACGAGCTGCGCGAGCTCTCCTGGAACGACGCCCAGCCCATGTCGACCCGCACCCACTTCACGTTGGCGGCCGCGAGCTTGTCCAGCACCTCGAGGCGCTGTGCGTCGGAATAGTCGCCCCACGTCGCGTGGAACTGCACTCCGAAGTTGGGGCCGCCGGACGCGGCGGTGGGGCTCTCTTCCTGCGCGTGAGCGAGGGAGAGAGGCGAGACGGTGAGGATCGAAGCGAACGTCGCGAGAACGACGAAAAGACGAATACGAATACGAGACACGTGCAGCCTCCCGGTTCGGTAGCCGGGCTACCCGCCTCCCAGTTATTCGGCGGGCCCCTGGCTTTGCGTCCCCGCGTTGCCGCGGGTTTGCCGTTTCGTTCGGGGTTACAGATATAGCTTCGGCGGCCTCGTCCCCGCCCTTGAGAAACGATCTGGTTCTCGCCGGCCCGGCCCTACGCGCGGGCGAGAGCCTCCTTGGTGGCTCGGGCGATCCGGTCGAGGTCCTCGTCTCTCAGCTCGTGATGGACGGGCAGCCCGATGAGGGTGTCCCGGAGCCGCGCGGCGACCGGGAACGCGGACGCGTCGAGCAGGGGGTGCGGGAGCTTCCACAGATGGACCGCGTCGATGCGCAGGTTGCGCAGTCGCAAGAACGCTCCCTCCTTGTCCTCGGTCACCGCGATGGGGAAGACCCATGGAGCGGCCCCCGCCGGGACCGAGCGCATCGGCTCGGGCACGAGCTCGCCGAGGCCTTCGAGCAACGTCTCGTAGTTGGCCCGGCGCCGCGCCGGCGCGTCCGCCTCGAACGCGCGCGGGAGCAACCACCGCGAGAGACGGCTCGGAGCAGCCGGCGCGGGATCTAGCTCCATGTCCGCGACGAGCTCGCCGGCGCGCTCCGTGTCGTGCCCGCCCCTCGAGGCTCGGCGCCGCGTCCGGGCCGCGGCGACGGTCGCGACCGCGCGCGACCGGCTCGCCGCCCATGCCCCCGCGCGCAGCAGCGTGGCGCCGGCCCCGATGGGTCCAACGACGGGGGCTTCGACGGCCGGGCCCACCAGGGCGGCGCCGTCGGGGACTCCGAAGGACTTGTACAGGCAGAAGATCGAGAGGTCGCCGAGCGCGCCGGCGGGCTCGCCGCCCGAGGACGCCATCCAGCTCTGCGCCGCGTCCTCGATCAGCAGGAGACCGCGCTCGTCGGCCCACGCCCGCCAGCGGCCGGCATCCTGCGCGATCCCGATGGGGTGGATCAGATAGAGCCCGGCGACGCTGTCGTCGAGGGCCGCGTCGAGCGAGCCCTCGTCCGGGCTGAGGTCGGGCCACACGTCGTAGAAGCCCAGCGACACCCCGGCCCTGACGAGCGCCTCGATCTCCGAGCCGTGGTGGTAGGCCGGGACGAGAAACGTGGCTCCGGCGGGCAGCGAGAGCGACGACACCCCGTGGTAGAGGGCCTGGCGCGCCCACCTGAAGAGGCGGCAGCGCGGGTCGCCGAGCGGCCATGCAGGCGCCCGGGGCCTACGAAATGGGGTCGACAGGGGGAGGGGGGGCCAGACGCTCACGGCCGTGGCGTGCTCGCTCCTTCGACCCCCGGCCTCCTTGACGCCGGGGCCGGTCCGCGCCCGTCCGCCCCTTCGCATCCGTGGAGTTTAGGTAGGGTTGGTCGCCCGGGGGTCGGAAAGCGCCGATAAACAGGGCAGACAGCCCTACCTGGTGCGGTTTACGCTCGAACGACGCGGCCTCGGAGACGAGGGACGGAATGCTTTCAGGGTCACTTTCATCTTTCGGCGTGCTCGACGTGCTGCGCCTGCTGAGCACGTCCAGGGTCACCGGTGAGCTGCGTCTCGAGCGAGGCGGCGCTCACGAGGCGTCCCTCCGCCTGATAGCAGGGCGGCTCCTCGACGCCCGCCTCGACGGGGCCCCTAGCGGGACGTCCGTATCGAAGATCCAGGACGCGCTCGTTCACCTCGCCACGTGGCGCACCGGAGAGTTCGACTTCGGCGATCCGGCTGAGGCGGCCCAGCTCGCCGACGCCGCCGGGGCGGAGACGGGTCACGAGCTCGACGAGCTGCTCCCCGCGGTCCTGGACCGGCTCGGGGCGCTCGATCCCCTGTGGAGCCTCGTCGCCCGCGAGCAGCCGGTGGTCCTCAAGCTCGCTCCCGATCCGCCGCCGGGGATGTCGAACATCCAGCTTTCGCTCGAGGAGTGGGGCCTCCTGATCAACCTCAACGGCGGCCGGACGATCGACGAGATCGCCCAGCGCGTCGAGCTAAACCCGACGGTCGCCCTCGAGCGCCTGGGACGGCTCATCCGGTCGGGCCTCATCGAGGCCATCGCTCCGCCTCCGCCCCCGGAGCCCGAGATCCTCCCCGCACCTCGCCCGCAACCGTTCTCGATAGCGGTGCTGTGCACGGGCAACCGCGCTCGCAGCGCGTTCGTGGCCGGCGTCATCGGCGAGGCCACGCGCGACCTCCCGGTAGAGGTGACCTCTTACGGCGTGGATGCCCCCGAGTCCTTGCCGCCGTTGCCCAAGGCCCTCACCGCGGCGCGGGAGCTCGGCGTCGATCTGTCGGGCTGCCTGTCGGCGCGGCTGCCCCGCGGCGCGTTGCGCGACGCGGACCTCGTCATCGGGTTCGAGTCCAAGCACGTGACGGAGGCGACGACCCGGGGAGGGGCCGCGGCCGCGCGCGCGTTCACGCTGGGTCAGCTCGTCTCGATACTTCGCGCGGCGGAGCCGCCTCCCGCCGAGGCCGGCGAATGGCACCCGCACGAGGTCGTCGCGTGGGCGAACCGCCATCGCATGGTCCTGGGCGAGCGCGCGCAGGGCTTCGACGTCGGCGACCCGGCCGGTGCGTCGGCCGCGGTGTTCCATTCGACGTTCACGAACGTCAAGGCACTGGTGGACGAGTTGCTCGAGCTTCTGTTCGGCGCGCAGACGACCGCGCGGGCCGCCTCGAGCTAGGACTTCGTCCGGTCCTGCCCCGAGCTATCCCTCGAAGGTCGGGATCCCCACGGCCTCGGGGCCCTTGCCCTGGAACTGCGTGCGGAACTCGTCGACGACCTCCTGGGAGACCTGCACGCACTCCTGGTAGCTGCCCCACGCGGCGAGGGCGAGTTGCGTGGGCTCCTCGAAGTCGCGCCACGGCACCGCAAGCGTCGCGCCCGGCACCTGGTCGGTGACCTGCTCGATGTCGTCGATCGTGTCCTGGGGCGCATCCGGGTTGTAGTAGATGGCGATCATGCCGTGCTCGAGGTTGTGCAGGACCTTCTCGGCCTCGACGTCCTCCGAATAGAACCCGGTGTCGATCGGGGCCAGCGGCGCGGCGTAGTGCGCGCCGGAGGTCGGCGGGTTCGTGTTGTAGTCGTCGTGCTCGGCGCCCTGCTCGATGTGGGTCGCCTCTTGCGGCTCGGCGTCCTGGATGTCGCCGCACCCGGCTTCCTCCGCGGACATCGGGGGCAGTGGGTCCGTCACGCCCCCGGACTTCGGCGTCGAGTCCGACAGGACGAGCCAGACGACGCCGGCGGCCACGATTATGGCGATGATCGTCGTGATCAGGTTGCGCCGGCGCTGCGCGCGCTTCATCTCGGCGCGGCGCTTCTCCTCCGCCAGCCGTTTGCGTTGTTTCTCCTGCAGCTTCTTGCTCACGGCCCGAGAGGCTATCAGGGGCGCAGGACAAAACGGGCGGGATCGGGCGCCGAGCGGGGACGGGGCTCGTAGCTCTCGTCCGCGTAGCCGACGAGCACGAGGGCGTGTGGCTCGACCGCCTCGTCCAGGCCGAGATGGGACCGGACGACGTCCCCGCAGAACACGGGTGCCGAGATCCAGCACGACGCGACCCCGTCGGCGGCCAGCGCGAGCATGAACGTCTGGAGCGCGCCGCCGACGGCGTGCGCGAACAGGCTCCATTCCGCGCGCCGCCGCCGTTCGTCGGGATAGTCGTCGGCGCGCGACATGTCCGCGCAGCAAACGACCAGCAGCGGCGTCGACGTCAGCAACCGGTGGGACTTGCCGACGATGTGCTCTATGCGCTCGGACGACATGCCGTCGGTCGCGAGATCGACTCGCCAGGCGGCCCCCATACGCTCGGAGAAGGCGCGCTTGTCGTCTACGTCCTCGATCAGCACGAAGCGCCACGGCGAGGAGTGATGCGGTGCGGGGGCCTGGACTGCGAGCGCTATAGCGCGCTCGACGACGTCGCCGGGGACGGCCTCGTCTCGAAACGACCGGATGCTGCGCCGCGCCGCGACTGCTTCGGCGAGGTCCAT
The DNA here is from genome assembly GCA_036554505.1 of Actinomycetota bacterium. Taxonomy (GTDB): domain Bacteria; phylum Actinomycetota; class CADDZG01; order CADDZG01; family WHSQ01; genus DATBND01. The sequence goes on from DATBND010000140.1 coordinate 7,373, forward strand.
CACCGAAAGAGATCCTGCTCGCGTGCGCGCACGATCGATCGCGCGCTCGCCCTCCCCCAACGCACTTCCGCGCCACGGATCACCGCCGCGCAGACGCCCTTCGACTTCCCCATCACGAGCTCGGCCGCGCTCGCGAGCTCGTCCGCCACGCAGATCTGGGTCGCGGTGAGCTCCCGGCCGTTCGCGTCGAGGGTCCCGCGGTAGTCGAGGAAAGGGTCGAAGCCGGCGACCCCGATCGCGATGTCGGTCTGGCCCACGCGCCACGCGCGTCCGAAGGTGTCGCTGACGATCACGCCGACGTCCGCGCCCGTCAGGTGCGCGACGCGCGCGCGGATCCTGCGGGCGGACGCGTCCGGATCTACGGGCAGCAGCGCGATCGTTCCCTCGTCGACGTTCGACGCGTCGATCCCGGCGTTCGCGCACACGAAGCCGTGGCGGGTCTCGGCTATCACCATGCCGCCGATCCGGCGCAGCACGCGGACGGCCTCGGTGCCGACGGCCTCGTCGCGCCGGCTCTCAGGGAGGATGCGGCCTTCTGCTTTCGAGACGACCTTCTGCGTGACGACCACGACGTCGCGGTCGGCAAGCGGTTCGGACAGTGCGCCGACCACCAGCGCCGCAACGTCGTCTCCCTCCTTTATCTCCCGGACTCCGGAGACCGGGACGACTCGTAGCGCGTTCACGGTTCGAGGATGCGCCGAGCGAGCGCCTCGGACGCGTCGTGTGTCGACATGATCGTGTTCGTCTTCATCACGCTCATGCCGAGCGCCTCGACGTCGCCGGGCGCGGTGTGGTCGGCCGCGTCGAGCACGAACGCGTCGCAGAGATCCGCGTACGACGCGGCGACGCCCGTCGCGCTCACGTCCAGGCCGGCGGCGAGCATCAGCTTGTCGGCGGGTCCCTTCAACGGGACGCCGTTGATCAACGGGCTAACCGCGACGACCCGCGGATGCTCCCTCAGCGCGTCCCGCACGCCGGGCAGCGACACGATGGGGCCGATCGAGACGATCGGGTTTGACGGACAAAGCACGACGACGTCGGCGTCCGACAGCGCATCGAGGACTCCCGGCGAGGCCGTCGCGTCGGGCATACCGGTGAATCGGACGTCCGACACCTCGGGCGCGCAGCGCTCACGGACGAACCACTCCTGGAAGTCGAGCACGCGCCCGTCGGCGCACGCGATCGTCGTTCGAACGGGATCGTCGGACATGGGGAGCACGCGCGTGGGCACCTGGAGGCGCCGGCGGATCTCGTCGGCGACCGCCGTCAACGTCGCTCCGGCCCTCAGCCTGTCGGTGCGATAGATGCACGTCGCCATGTCGCGATCGCCCAACCGGAACCAATCGTCGGCGCCCAGACGGCCCAGGGCGTCGACGACCTCGAAGGTGTCTCCGGACAGCCCCCAGCCGCGCTCGGTGTCGGCGACCCCGGCCAGCCAGTACGTGACGATGTCGACGTCGGGCGAGACGTGGAGGCCGTAGACGATCGCGTCGTCGCCCGTGTTCACGACGGCGGCGAGCTCTCCCGATCCGGCCACGGCGCGCTGGAGACCCACGAGGAGCTTTGCTCCTCCGACGCCTCCGGCGAGCGCGGTCACTTTCACGGCCCGGGCAGTCTAGTGACCCTCCGAGCGCGGCCGTGGATCGCAGTAGCCTCGCGGCCGATGACGACTCTGGAAGCTGTCCTCGGGCGTGCCGCTGCAGGCGACGGCCTCCTCGCCGCCGACGCATGGGCGCTGGCGCGTGAGGCACCGCGGGACCCGGCGGCGGTCATCCGCGCCGCGGGTGAGCTTCGCGACGCCGGCTACGGCCCCCGCGTCACGTTCTCGAAGAAGGTCTTCATACCGCTGACGAAGCTGTGCCGCGACTCATGCGGGTATTGCACGTTCGCGCATCCGCCGCGTCCGGGAGAGCGCGCGTTCATGACCATCGACGAGGTGCTCGAGGTCGCGCGCGCTGGCCAGGAGGCCGGGTGCAAGGAGGCGTTGTTCACGCTCGGCGACAAGCCCGAGCGCAAGTGGGCGGTCGCCCGGGACGAGCTGCGCGACCTCGGTTACGCGACGACGATCGAGTATCTCGTCGCGGCCTGCCGCGCGGTCCTGGACGAGACCACGTTGATCCCGCACGTGAACCCCGGCGCCCTCACGTACGAGGAGGCATGCGCTCTTCGACCAGTGTCGGTCAGCCAAGGGACGATGCTCGAGACGCTGTCCGAGCGTCTGCTCAAACGGGGGATGGCCCACTTCGGGGCGCCGGACAAGCGGCCGGACGTGCGCCTGGCAACGCTCGATGCGGCGGGTCGGGCCGAGGTCCCGTTCACGACCGGCATCCTCGTCGGTATAGGCGAGACGTACGACGAGCGCATCGAGGCGCTTCTCGCGATAGCGGACTCCCATCGCGTCCACGGGCACGTCCAGGAGGTGATCGTCCAGAACTTCCGTGCGAAGCCCGACACGTTGATGGCCGCGCACCCGGAGCCCGGCGGGGAGGACATCCGCCTCGCCATCGCGCTCGCGCGGCTCATCCTGCCGTCGGGCGTGTCCGTACAGGCCCCCCCGAACCTCTCGCCCGAGACGTACGGCTCCTACCTCGACGCGGGATTGAACGATTGGGGCGGCGTATCGCCCGTGACGCCCGACCACGTGAATCCGGAGCGTCCGTGGCCGAAGCTCGACGAGCTCGGTGCGGTGACCGAGGGCCGGGGCTTCCTCTTGCTCGAGCGGCTCGCCGTCTATCCGTCGTACTGCGCGTCGCCGGCCGCGCTCGAGCGCTGGATCGATCGATCGCTGCGCGGGCGCGTGCTCGACGCGATCGACGGCGAGGGCTACCGGCGCACCGAGGAGTGGGCATCCGGCGGGGACGAGCCCCCGCCGGAACGTGCCGGGATCGCGATCGACGCGGCGCGCAGCGGCGCATGGCGCGTTCCCGGGCGTGTGTCCCGGTCCACGGTCATGCACGCGCTGGATCGTGCGGCGGACGGCGACGAGCTCTCGCTGGACGAGATCACGTCGTTGTTCACCGCGCGCGGCGTCGAGGCCGAGCGGCTCTACTCGGTCGCCGACGACCTGCGGCGAACGGCGGTCGGCGACGACGTGACCTACGTCGTGAACCGCAACATCAACTACACGAACATGTGCTACTTCAAGTGCGGCTTCTGCGCGTTCTCGAAGGGCCCGAAGTCGCTGAACCTGCGCGGCGAGCCGTACCTCCTGACGCCGGAGGAAGTCGCGGGCCGCGCGGTAGAGGCGTGGGAGCGCGGTGCGACCGAGGTGTGCATGCAGGGCGGTATCCATCACTCGTTCACCGGACAGCACTACGTGGAATACCTGGCCGCGGTGAAGAAGGCCATTCCGGACATGCACGTCCACGCGTTCACGGCACTCGAGGTGTCTCAGGGGGCCGCGGCGTCGGGGCTCAGCATCCGGGCGTTCCTCGAGATGCTCAAGTCGGCGGGGCTCGCGACGCTGCCCGGGACCGCGGCAGAGGTTCTCGACGACGAGATCCGCGCGATCATCTGCCCGGACAAGATCACCACCGCCGAGTGGTGCGAGGTCCACCGCATCGCCCATGCGCTGGGGCTGCAGTCGAACGCAACGATCATGTTCGGCACCGTCGAAGGACCCGTCAACTGGGCGCGCCACCTCGTGGTCGTGCGCGCGCTCGACAAGGAGATACGCGCAAGCGGCGGTGGAGGGTTGTTCGAGTTCGTCCCGCTTCCGTTCGTCCACATGGCCGCGCCGATCTACCTGCAGGGAAAGGCGCGGCGCGGCCCGACCTTCGAGGAGACGCTGAAGATGCATGCGGTCGCGCGGATCGCCCTGTTCGGCCATATCCCGAGCATTCAGGTGTCGTGGGTGAAGATGGGGATCGAAGGAGCCAAGCTCGCTCTGCAGGCCGGGGCAAACGACCTGGGCGGGACGTTGATGGACGAGAACATCTCGCGGGCGGCCGGAGCGAGCCATGGACAGGAGCTGACCGCCGTTGACATGGAAGACCTCATCCGCTCGATCGGCAGGACGCCTCGACGCCGGACGACCCTCTACGGGGATCCGGCGGACCGAGCCGCGGCCGCCCCTGTCTGACCTTCGGGGCGGCGGTCGCGTGACGGACCGCTGAGCCATGGCCACCACTGCGATCACCGATAGCACGCGCGCGGCAGCGGCCGCCGCCGACTCGTCGATCCCGAGCGTGCTCGCCGTGATCGCGACGCACAACGGCCGCGCGTGGCTCAAGGACTGCCTCGTCGGGCTCAACACGCAGACCTATCCGTTGCTCGACGTGCTGGTCGTCGACGATGCGGGGACCGAGACGAGCAAGGGCATCCTGCGCCGCTTCGTGAAGCGCCATCTTCGCCGACGTCGGTGGGGCTATCTGCGCACGCCGCGCTCTCTGGGCTTCGGCGGCGCGATCAACTGGGCCCTTTCGCGCGTCAAGACCGACGCCGACCTCTTGCTGTTCATCCACGACGATGCCGCGCTCGACCCGGACGCGATCGAGAAGATGGTCGCCCGGCTGCTCGACGACGACACGACCGCCATCGTGGGCCCGAAGATCGTCGACTGGGTCGACCCGAACCTGCTGGAAGAGGTGGGGATGGCGGCCGACCGCTTCGGCTATCCCTACAAGGGCCTGGACGACGACGAGATCGACCTCGGCCAGCACGACGCGTCGGTCGAGGTGTTCTACGTCACCAGCACGTGCGTCCTGATGCGCCACGACGTGTTCCGGCAGTTGCGCGGGTGGGACTCGAAGATGAAGGTCTTCGCCGAAGACCTCGACCTGTGCTGGCGGGCACGCGTTGCGGGGTGGGCCGTGCGAGTAGAGCCCCACGCCCGCGCCCGCCATGCGATCGCGCTCGCGACCGGGCAACGTCGGACGCGTTTCTCCCAAACCCGCTACTACATTCGCCGCAACCGTCTGCGCGCCGTGGCGAAGAGCGCGTCCGGGCTTCGTCTGGCTGCGTTGATCCCGCAGTTCCTCGTGCTCTACGTCGCGGAGATGCTCGGTTTCATCCTCCTCCGACAACCGGGCGAGATCCTCAACCTGTTGCGCGCTCTTGGTTGGAACGTCGTGGCGAGCCCACAGACGCTTTCCGAACGCGCGCGCGTGCAGCGCTCGCGCAAGGTCCCGGACTATCGCCTCAGGAAGTTCACCGTGCGGCAGTCGACGCGGTTGCGCTCGTACATCGGGCACCAGGCCGACAGATTGGAGGCCGCATGGGGACGTCGCGCCGAGCTCTTGGCGCAGCGAAGCAGCGACGTCCGCGCGATCGGGACGCGTCTGCGGGGATGGGGCGGGGTGGTCGTCGCGGTGTGCGCCATCGCGTTGCTCCTGGGCTTCCGCGGGTTCTTGTTCGCGGCCCCCGCCGCGGTCGGCGATCTGCTTCCCTATCCGGACCGGGCGACCGGGCTGTTACGCACGTTCGTGTCGCCGTGGCAGGGCGTCGGGCTCGGCCAGCCTGGGCCGACCTCGCCCGCGTTCGCGATCCTCGGGATGTTCCCGCTCCTCACGTTGGGAGCGGTGGACGCGGCGCAGAAGCTGCTCGTCGTGTCACTCGGCGTCGTCGGGTTCGTCGGGGGATACCGCCTCGTCGGCGAGGTCATCGACAGGCCCAGCCGCGTCATCGCGGGGCTCGTCTACGCGCTTGGCAACGTCGGGTACGCCGGACTTCAGCACGGCGACCTCCCGGCGCTCGTGTTCGGAGCGGCCGCGCCGTTCGTGCTCCACGACATGCTCCGGCTCACCGGATGGATGCGTCCTCCGGGGTGGAGCCGGGGCCGGGCCGTCGCGCGCCTCGGGCTTGCGGCCGGCATCTCCGCGGCGTTCCTTCCGGGCACCTTGTTCTTGTACGCGCTTGCGGCGATGGCTCTCAGCGCGTGCCGCGCCCTGCTGGAGCCGTCGGCAAAGGCGTTACGCGGCTTCTGGCCTTCGCTGATCGGCCTGATCGTCGGCTGGCTGCTCGTCCTTCCGTGGAGCTCGACGTGGTGGGGCCGGGACGGCGCGCTGCAGCAGCTCTGGAGCGCAGATGCGTGGCGCTCCTACGCGAGCCGCTTCCACGAGCACGGCATGGCGAGCGTCTTGATGGGCCAGACGCCCGACGCGCCCGCGCTGTTCGGCCTAGCGCTGCCGCTGCTCGGTCTCATCGCGGTACTGGTCGGATCCGGTCAGCGCCGGCGCGCCGCGATCGCGTTGTGGGCCGTTGTGATCGTCATCGGGGCCGCGGTCACCGTGTTCTCGGCGGGATGGGTCCGTCCGATCGTCGCCACTCCCACGGAGGCGGGGGTGATCGCGTCGGCAGCGTTCGCCGCGCTTGCCGGGCTCGCGGCCGGCAGCTTCCGCCTCGATCTTCCACAACGCGGCCTCGGCCTCGTGCATGCCGTGACGATCGCGGGAGTCGCGGCTGCGGGATTCCTCGTCGCTGCGGGATTGCTCCCCGCGTTGTGGCACGGCGAATGGGAGCCCGCCCACGGCGCGGGCCGCGTCGTTACCGAGGACGAGGCACAGATACGCGCGGTGTTGACGGCGGAGGCCGCCGAGGCGGGCCAGTTCCGCGCGTTGTGGGTGGGCGAGCGGTGGAACCACGGAGAGACGAGCTCGTCGCGGCCCCCCGGTGACTTCTTCGTCAGCGGACCGCGCGGCGACGACCTGGGGGACCTCTTCGAGCGTCACCAGCAACCCGGACGGGACCAGCTCGCGACCGTCGTGCAATCCGTGCGGAGCGGCTCCACCGACCGGGCCGGGCACCTTCTCGGCGCGTTCAACATCCGTTACGTCCTCGTCGAGCGCGGGCCGGGGGCGTTTCGGTGGCTCAGCCAGAAGGACCTGTCGCTCGCACAGACCCAGGATCGATACCTGCTGATGCAGAACGACGGGGTCCTGCAGCGAGCCGCCCTCTACAACGAGCTTCCTCGTTACGTTCGGGCGCTGGACGCGGGCGATCCCGCGCTGACCGCGGCCCGTGCCGAGATCGAGCGCAACGACATCCCACAGCGGAGCACGTCGTCGTACGCGGTCGAGGGGATCGCGGGCCCGGGCACGATCTTCTTGGCGGAGACCGACGATCCCCGGTGGACGGCGAGCATCGACGGTGCCGAGCTCAAGCGCGCCCCCGGAGGGTGGGGCAACGCGTGGGACGTCCCGGCCGACCTGCGCGGCGACCTGCGCGTGGGGTATCCGCGCTCGCTCGCCAGCCTGCTCTGGCTGCTCTATTTCGTGCTGATCTGGGTCGTCGTGCTGGGGGCCGCGTTCTCGAGACGCCGGCGCCCGGCGGGGCGGAGGTCGCTGCGGTGATCAAACGGGGTCGCACCGCTCTCGTGCTCGTCATCTTCCTCGCGTTCCTCGCGGGGGGGCTTGCGGCCGACGGGCTGAGTGAGGGCGTCACCTCCGTGGCGCGGAAGGGACCGTCGGAGTCGTTCGAGGAGCGCGGCGAGTACTGCCCGCCGGGGATCAGGATCGGCCAGGTCGAGTCCAAGCTCGTCGCCGGGTCGCCTCAGGGCGAGGCGGTGCCGGTCGGGCTCCAACCGGTCCTGCCACAGCCGCTCGAGCTCGAGGCCGGCCGCCTGCTGGTGCGCCGGCGAACTACCTCAAGCGGCCTCGACGTCGTGGGCTACGGCGCGTCGGTGGTGACCGCGTCCCTGTCGCAGTTCGAGAAGCCCTATGAGGGAGCGACCGCGGTGAGATGTGCGCCCGACGCGTCCGCGACCTGGTACTTCGCCGAGGGCTCGAGCGAGGTCCACTACGACGAGCGCATCCTGCTCTACAACCCGTTCCCCGCGGAGGCCGTCGTGCGCGTCAACCTCTTCACGCCGAAGGGCCAGCGATCGAAGGCGAACCTCGGCGAGATCCCCGTGCACGAGAGCTCCGCCACCGCGATCGCGCTCAACGACTTCGTGCTCCGTCAGCCGAGCCTCGGCGCGAGCGTCGAGGTCACGCGGGGGCGCGTGGTCGCATGGCGGATCTTGTTCACCGACGCCGAAGGGATCGAGGGCGTCGCGTCGTCGCTCGGGGTCGACGCCCCGTCGGAGACCTGGTACTTCCCGAACGGCGAGATCGGGTCGGGAGCCCGCCAGCAGATCTCGATCCTGAACCCGACCAAGGACGAGGCGATCGTCACCCTGTCGCTGGTCGGTCGCAACGGGGTCACTCAACCTCCGAAGCTCGTCGACGTGACGATCCGGGCGACGTCGGTCCGCACGTTCGTCCTGCGTGACTTCCTCAAGGAGGGTCAGCAGGATCTCGGAGCCGTCAGCGCGATCGTGCGCTCGACCAACGGGGTCCCCGTCGTCGCCGAGCAGACACTGTTCTTCGATCGCGCCGACCTCGAGGGGATCGCGTCCGAGGTGGGCGCGCCGTCGCCGGCGCTGCACTGGGCCGTTCCGCCCGCGTCGACCCGCCCGACGAGCGAGGGCATGTCGCTGTTCAACCCCGGCACGGACCGGGCCGTCGTCGACGTCACGCTGATCCGCACCGACAAGGGCCCGAAGACGCCGGGCGCGCTGCAGGGCATCGAGCTCGAGCCGGGCGGGCGGCTGAAGCTGCCGCTCGGGCAGTTCACCAAGGGCGTGCCGATGATGGCTTTCGTGGACGCGACCTCGCCGGTGGTCGCGGATCGCTTCGCGTACTCGTCGGCGGACGCCGACGTCGCCGCGGTGGGGGCGGAGAGGGTTCGAGGAGCGGAGCGCTAAGCCGCGCCGGTCAGGCCTCGAACCTTGTCCCTCGAGGATGCGTGGATCAACTTTTCCGGCACCGCGATCCAGTGGCGGCACGTCTGTCGACCGGGCATTGAGGCATTTCAGGCGTCCGACCCCACGCTCTATGAGGATTAAGGCGGTGTTGGTCCACCGCCTTCAGGATCTCGAAGCAGTTCGGAGGAAGAAATCTCGGCTGGAATTAGAACCTTCGGACCGAGACCTACGGACGTTCTTGCGAAGTGTGGCCGGTCAGGACGGATCGCGGGATGAGGCGCTGACAGACTAGGAGGCGTTTGGGCGGGGCCGAGGCGCGGGGCCAGGGCTGGGATAGTCACCCCGGATGGGCCGGCGACGTGAAGTCTTCATCCGCTCAGGTATTAGGGATGCTCAGGCCGAGCGAGCGCTAAGCCGCGTCGGACACGTCGACCGGCTCGGCGGTCGCGCACTGGTGGACGAACTCGTCGAAGATCAACTTCTGCGGAGGATGGAGGGCGGCCATCGCCTCGGGGTGCCACTGCACGCCGAGAGCCCACGCCTGTCCGCGCAGCTCGACCGCCTCGAGGACGCCGTCGCCCGACCACGCGATCTCCTCGAGCCCGGGGCCGATGTTCTCCAGGCCTTGGTGATGGTGCGAGTTCACGGGGGTCTCGGTCGCCCCGACTATCCGGGCCAGCAGGCTTCCCTCTTTGATCCGGATGTCGTGCACGGGCTCGGCCCTCGGACGGTCGCGGTCGTGGTCGAGCCGGGCCGCGTCGTCGGCCAGGTGCTGGTCCAGCGTCCCGCCGAGGTGCACGTTCAGGAGCTGCATGCCGTGGCAGATCGCAAGGATCGGGATGTCGTGCTCGAGCGCGCTCCGGAGAAGCGTCAGCTCGAAGCGGTCGCGCCGGTGGCTGACGTTCTTGGTGCGGGGGTGGCGGGGGCAGCCGTACCACTCGGGGTCGATGTCACCCCCGCCGGGCAGGACGAGCCCGGACGCGCCCTCGAGAGGGCTCGGGTCCGAAGGGTCGAGCCCCAGCTCGACATCCATGTCCGGCGAGGCCTTCTCGCCCGGAGGCAGGGGGAACGTGCTGAGCACGCGGGTCGTGCCGCCGGACGCCTCGACCGCCGCTGTGTACGGCAGCGGCAGGCGGGCGTATCCCTTGCGCCACTGGCCTACGACGGCGATCCAGCCCTGGTTCGGCCTACTATCCACTGCGCCCTTTCCTCTTCCTACGGAGTTGCCTGATGACCGATCGTATGCGGTTCGAGACCGCCGCCATCCACGCCGGGCAGGATCCAGACCCTGCCACCGGTGCGGCGGTGGTCCCCATCTATCAAACATCGACTTACGTGCAGCAAGCTGTAGCCAAACACAAAGGGTTCGAGTATTCGCGGACCGACAACCCGACCCGGCGCGCGCTCGAGACCTGCCTGGCGGCCCTCGAGGGGGCCGGCCACGCGGTGGCGTTTGCTTCCGGCATGGCGGCGACGACCACTCTCGCCCTTACCTTGAAGAGCGGGCAGAGGGTCGTTATTCCCGACGACGTGTACGGCGGGACCTATCGCTTGTTCTCGAAGGTCATGGTCGACCTCGGCATCGATTACGTGACGGTCGACATGACCGACGAGGACGCGGTCGCCGCCGCGCTCGAGCACGGGGCGGGCCTCGTCGTCGCCGAGACGCCGACGAACCCATTGCTCAAGATCCTCGACATCGCGATGCTCGCCCGCCGGGCGCACGACGCCGGCGCGCTGTTGGTCGTCGATAACACGTTCGCCACCCCGTACCTGCAGCTGCCGCTCGACCTCGGGGCCGACGCCGTCCTCTACTCCGGGACCAAGTATCTCGGGGGCCACTCGGACCTCGTCTCGGGATCGCTGGCGACCTCGGACGACGAGCTCGCGACCCGACTTCGGTTCCTTCAGAACGCGGCCGGCGCCGTTCCCGGACCGATGGACTGCTACTTGATGTTGCGTGGGCTCAAGACCCTGGCGATCAGGATGCGGGCGCACTGCGCGGGGGCCGAGCGCGTCGCCGCGTGGCTCGACGCGCACGACGCGGTCGAGCGCGTGTACTACCCCGGTCTTCCCACCGCTCAGGGTCACGACCTCGCCACCAAGCAGATGTCGGCGGCCGGCGAGCCGCTGTACGGGGGCATGGTCTCGATCGAGCTCGGAAGCGAGGAGCGTGCGCTCGCGCTGTGCGAGCGCACGAAGCTGTTCTTCCTCGGCGAGTCGCTCGGCGGGGTCGAGTCCCTTATCGAGCACCCCGCGACGATGACCCACGCGAGCCTTGCCGGCTCCGGCATGGAGGTCTCGCCCGGGCTCGTGCGCCTCTCGGTCGGGATCGAGCATCCCGACGACCTCATCTCCGACCTCGAGGCCGCGCTCCTTTAGGCGACGCCGCGATCGTCGTGGCGATCGCGGGGGTTCCCAGGCGACGCGCGGGTTCCCAGGCGACGTTTGTTCGCCTGGGGGTCGTATAGGCCCCCAGGCGAACGAGGTTGACGTCGGTCAGCTCTTGATCTTGCGCTCGCAGCTCTTGACCTTGTCGCCCTTGTCGGAGCCCGAGTTGCACACATCTCTGCCCGGGCCGCCGATCAGGGTGTCGGCGTCGAAGGATCCCTGGAGATCGTCGTTGCCGGGCCCTCCCTCGAGGCGGTCCTCGCCGCCACCGCCGCGTAGCTTGTCGTTGCCGCCGCGACCGATCAGGTTGTCGTCTCCGGCCATGCCGCAGAGGATGTCGTCCTTGGCAAGGCCCGCGAGCTTGTCCCGGCCGGCGGTGCCGATCAGGGTGCACGGGGTGAGCCGGACCGTTCCCTCGAAGCGCTTGCGAGAGCCTCCGTCGGACGGGTACAGCGTGACCTCGGCGGCCGCCTCGCCCTTCTTGAAGTTGCCCGATGCGCTGACGCTCCACGCGATCTTCTTGTTCTCGCACGTGAACCGCTCGCTCGATCCGGTGCGGGAGCCGCGCTGCCTCAGCGTGAGCCCGACGGTCACCCGGGTCTGCTTCGAGCACTCGATCGTGCCCTGCACCGCGGCGTCCCCGGTGAGAAGGCTCTGGAAGCCCGTGCGGTTGACGCGCAGCTTCAGGTTCGCGGGGGGCGGGGGCGGCGGCACGTTCTGCACCGTGAGCTTCAGGTTGCCCCCGTCGATCGTCTGCGAGCCGATCATCACGTAGTAGCTCTGCCCAGCCTGCGCGGCGAAGCGCGCTGCGCCTCCACTGCATGCGACCTGCTGCAGGTTGCCGGGCGTGCCGGTGTAGACGCTGACGGTCGCCGCGTAGTCGCTCCCCGCCGTCGTCACCACGACCACGTTGCTCTCGTCCAGGTCGGTCTGGCGCGGGGTGAACGTGAACCACACCGTCCGAAGTTTCGTGATGCATGCGGGGTCGCCCGAGACCGTGCTCGCCTCACTCGTGTCCTGCTCGTCGGTGAACGGCAAAGGCCCGATCGCGCGCGCCTGGGTGATCGAGTCGTTCGCAGGAGGAAAGACCTGCTCGAGCGTGAACACGAGGCTGCCGCCCTGCTCGGCCCCCGTGGAGCCGACCCGGATGAAGTACGTCTCTCCCGCGATGGTGCCGATGCTCACGCGCGACGTCACGTTCCCGCGCGAGTCGTCCACGCACGCCATCTGGGTCTCTAGATCCGGCTCCCCGACGTAGACCGCGAGGTTCGTGTTGTAGCCGCTGCCGAACGTGCTCGCCGCGATCTGGCCGTTCGCCGGCGCGGTGTACTCGTACCAGACCGTGCGGATCTTGCCGAAGCAGTCGGGGTCGCTGGCGCTGCTGGTCGCGTCGCTCGTGTCGATCTCGTCCCGGTACGGGAGCGAGGTGATCTCCTTCGCGTGCTGGATCCGGTCGTTCGTCGGGGTGACCGCGTGGGCCACGGGGGCCGCGGCCCCCAGGAGCCCGGCGACGAGCGCGGTCACGGCGGCAACGTGCAGGCTGGTCTTGCGGCGTGTGAACATGGTTCCTCCGGTCTCGTGGTCTTCGTGGTCGACCTGAAGACAGCCGGGCCGGGCGAACCGTTCCCGTCGTTGCCGAAACTACGTAGGGCTAAGAGGCGGACTGGGCGGCGAGGTACTCGAGCAGGTCGGCGCGCGTCAGCACTCCCACGGGGCGGCCGTCCTCGGCGACGACGATCGCCTCGGCTCCGTGCGAGAGGTCGACGAACATCTCCTCGACGCCGCTGGACGACTGCACGACCGGCAGGGGTGGGTCCATCACCTCGGCAACGTCGCGCCCGATGGCGTCGGGGTCTCTGAACACGCGATCGAGCAGGCTGCGTTCGTGGATCGAGCCGACGATCTCGGAGACCGCATGCGGTCGCTCGGTCGTGGCGACCGGGAGCTGCGAGATCCCATACTCCTGCAGCGTGTCGATCGCGCGGCCCACCTTCTCGTGCGACACGACCGCGACGAGATCGGGGATCGCCGGCTCCTGTCTCCGCTTCTCGACCAGGATCTCGCCGACGCGCGCCTGGGAGCCCGGGCGGTCGACAAACCCGTGCTCGAGCATCCACGAGTCGTCGTAGAGCTTCGAGAGGTAGTTCTTGCCCGAGTCCGGGAGGAGCACCACGACGAGGTCGTCCGGTCCGAGCTCGCGCGCGACCTCCAGCGCTGCCCACATAGCGGTCCCACACGAGCCGCCCGAGAGGAGCCCCTCCTCCTTCGTGATCCGCCGGGCGGTGAGGAACGAGTCGCGATCCGACACGGTTATCCATCGATCGATGACGTCGGGGTCGAGAGTCTCGGGCCACGATTCCTTGCCGATGCCCTCGACGAGATACGGCCGCGGCTCGCTGCCGGTGAACACCGAGCCCTCCGGATCCGCGCCGACGACGACGATGTCCGGGTTCTTCTCCTTGAGGTAGCGCCCGGCCCCCGTGATCGTGCCGCCGGTCCCGACGCCGACTACGAAGTGCGTGATGCGTCCTTGTGTCTGCTCCCACAGCTCGGGGCCGGTCGTCGCGTAGTGGCTGTCGGGGTTCGCGCGGTTGTGGTACTGGTTCGGCTGGAACGCGCCGGGGATCTCCGCGGTCAGGCGATCGGCGACGCGGTAATAGGACTCCGGCGACTCGGGCGGCACCGCGGTCGGCGTGATGACGACCTCGGCCCCGTAGGCGCGCAGGAGCGAGATCTTCTCCTGGCTCATCTTGTCGGGCATCGTGAAGATGCAGCGGTAACCCTTGAGGGCCGCGGCGATCGCAAGCCCCACTCCGGTGTTGCCCGACGTGGGCTCGACGATGGTGCCACCGGGCTTGAGCAGCCCCTTCTGCTCGGCGTCGGCGATCATGCGGACGCCGATGCGGTCCTTCACGCTCCCGCCGGGGTTCAACATCTCGAGCTTTGCCACGAGGTCGCACTGCAGGTCGCGGCCGATGCGGTTTAGGCGCAACAGGGGGGTCTGACCGATGGCGTCGAGGAGGGATTCGTGGATCGTCATGGAATCAATGGTTGCTCACGGCGTTGCACGGTGCAAGACGCCTGTGACGAACTACCTGCGTACGGCGTCAATTTCCCGGGTAGGGAAACCGAGATACGAAATCAGGGAGCTTCAAGAACGAGGGAAACACCTATAACATTGGCGACCCTATGACGACAGAGCGTGACGATCTCGAGCTGGACGCCGTGGAGCCGAGCTCCAACGGCCACGGCCCCGTCGCGTCCGTCGAGCCTCCGGCCGACCCCGTAGCCGAGGTCATCGCCGAGGAATCGAGGTTCCTCGACCGTGTCGCCCAGGTCGTGGCCGAGGAGGTCGCGGTCGAGCCCGCAGCCGAGGAATCAGAGGCGGGCGAGCAGCTGGCGGCCGCGACCACGGTCGAGGTCCTCCCGAAAGAGAAGCGCCGCATCCTCGGCTTCCGCAGTCGCTGGGCTCTGTTCTTCGCGCTTCTTGCGACGCTGGCGGTGCTCGCAATCAGCGGCATATCGGTCGCGGCGATCCAGTACGCCCGCAGCTACGACGGAAAGATCATGCCGGGCGCCACCATCGCCGGCGTCGAGGTCGGTGGCCTGAATCGGGCCGAGGCGCTCGCCAAGGTCCGCGCCGCGATCAAGCCCGAGCTCAATCGCGACGTCCTGATCCGCTGGCAGGCGCAGCGGTGGAACGCGACCCCGGCCGAGCTCGGCGCCAAGAGCGACGCGCGCCGCGCCGTCGAAGAGGCTCTTTACGAGAGCTCGAACGCGTCCTTCGTCGACAAGGTCGAGATGCGCCTCGGCGGCGAGCTCGGCTTCGAGCGCGACGTCGCCATCCGCTACCCCAAGCAGGGCGTCCGGGGCTTCGTCCAGGGCCTCGCGTCGTCGTTCGACCAGGAGGCGCAAGACGCGCACATCGACTACTCGAACAACTGGGTGAAGATCGTCAAGGAAAAGGTCGGCCGGACGATCGAGGTCGACGCGTCGACCAACAAGGTCCTGGGGGCGCTCCGCAACGGCGTCGAGAACACCAAGCTCGTCGTCGAGACGAAGAAGCCCGAAGTGACCGCCGACGAGTTCGACCAGGTCCTGCTGCTCCACATCGGGGACAACCGCCTCTACCTCTATCAAGACGGCAAGATCACCCACGAGTACACGGTCGCCACGGGACAAGCCGCCTACCCGACGCCACAGGGCGAGTGGGAGGTAATAAACAAGCGGTACATGCCGACGTGGGTCAACCCGGCGCCGGACGGCTGGGGCAGCGACATGCCGGCGACGATCGGCCCGGGCGTCGGGAACCCGCTGGGAGTCAGGGCGATCGACTGGAACGCGTCGGGGATCCGCTTCCATGGCACCCAGGACCTCGGCTCACTCGGCCACAACGCCTCGCACGGCTGCGTGCGCATGTCCACCGAGGACGTCATCGAGCTCTACGACCTCGTCGAGATCGGCACGCCCATCGTCTCGATCCAGACCGGCCCCTACCAGTAGGCCCCACGGGTTCCGGCGATCGATCCGCGCCCCCCTAGGTTCGGCGAGCAGGACAAGAAGCTCTCGTACGAGAGCTATCTGAAGGTCCCCGAGCTCCTCGACCTCCAGCGGCTGTTATCCGATCCGCCGGCACACGACGAGCTCTTGTTCATCGTCATCCACCAGGTCTACGAGCTGTGGTTCAAGGAGCTCATCTTCGAGCTCGAGTCCGTGCGCGCGCTGATCGATGCGGACGAGGCCCGGCGCGCCCGGCATCTATTGGACCGGGTCCACACGATCGAGCGAGTGCTCGTCGAGCAGGTCGCCGTGCTCGAGACCATGTCGCCGCGCGACTTCCTCGAGTTCCGGAACCACCTGGCTCCCGCGAGCGGCTTCCAGTCGCTTCAGTTCCGCGAGATCGAGTTCATCTCCGGGCTGAAGGACGAGGAGTACGTGCGCCGGCTCGACCTCGACGCCGACCAGGAGCGACGGCTGCGGGCGCGCCTCGACGAGCCGACTCTGTGGGACGCGTTCTGCCGGTACCTCGATCGGCGCGGCCTGCCCATGCCGGACGACGATGCGGTGGCGCGCCGGACGAGCCTCGTGCAGATGGCGAACGAGCCGGAGAAGTGGGCCGAGGAGTACGCGCTATCCGAGGCCCTGCTGACCCACGACGAGCTGATATCCCTGTGGCGCCAGCGCCACGTGCTGATGGTCGAGCGCCAGATCGGGAGCAAGACCGGCACCGGCGGCTCGACCGGAGCGTCGTA
This sequence comes from Actinomycetota bacterium, assembly GCA_036554505.1. Classification (GTDB taxonomy): domain Bacteria; phylum Actinomycetota; class CADDZG01; order CADDZG01; family WHSQ01; genus DATBND01. Next base: position 23,699 of record DATBND010000140.1, read on the forward strand.
TCTCCGCACGACGCTGGACAAGCGCTTCTACCCCGAGCTCTGGGAGCTCCGTAGCTACCTGTGAGTACGCCGCGATCGTCGAGACGATCGCGGGGGTTTCTAGCGACGCCGATCGCGGGGCTTCTAGCGAGGCCGGGGTCGTCGCGACGATCGCGGGGGTGGCGCGCAGGGAGTGGCGCGCCCGGCAGTGGCCACGTCGAGACGATCGCCCGGGAGTGGCGCGCCGGCGCTGGGAGCCATCCTCCGCTACAACCCCAACCGGTGAAGCGCGAATAAATCTGGGCAAGCCCTCTTGAGCCGGCTGTGGCGCGCGTCGTAAAATGTTTCTTGTACTCCGCAGAGATGAGTAGGCCTCGGCCGAAAGTCACTGCGGAGTACAACTTTTTTTGGGTGAGTACCCTGAGGCGAGCCATGGTGAAACGGGCGCCTCGGCTCATCGCTCTAGCGCTTGGTATCGCGCTTCTCCTGACCGCGTGCATGGGTGTGGACGACACCTGCGCGTGCTCGTACGGCGGAAAATAGCGTAACGATCGTCGGGCCGACGCGCCGCGTGACCGCAGGTGAATCGATAGGGCGCCGTTTGGGATCGAGAGTCGAACGGGGGGTTGGCGTGGGCGGACTTCGAAGGTGGCGCGAGCGAAGGCGCGCTCGACGGGTAAAGCGGGCGGAAGCGCGGCGCAAAGCGAATCCTCAGCCCTATCTCGAGCGCCTAGGCGATACGCAGGAAGACCGTTTCTTCAAGCCGAAGGGGCCCAAGGACTGATCGTCCTCTCCGCCCCTTAACTCACTTGCGGTGCGGGTCTGCGGCGCTCGAGCGACACGCGCACGGCGAGCCACAGCCCAACGCCCAACGTCGCGCCGATCGCCATCGCTGCGAACGCCCATCCTGGGCTCGCCGCCGGCGCCATGCACGACGTTATGAGCCCTCCGCCGAGATCGTTGCACGGGTAGTCGAACCAACCGAGGTGGGCGGTGCCCCACGCCTGGATCTTGGCGGTGGCGAACATCCCGAGGTTCGCCGCGAGGATCACGAGGACCGGGTTCGAGGAGGAGCTGCCGGCGCAGCCGCCGAGGGTCTACCGGTGCCATCGCTTACGTCGGGCCCGACCGCTGGGAGCCGGCGCGTCGACGCCTGGTCCGGGCTTCGGCGGCTTGCTCCTCCCGCCGGCGATGAGCCCCCAAGGCGACCGCCGTGATGGCCCCCAGGACGAGCATCGGCAACACCCAGTAGAGCAGGAATCGCTGTATCAGCCAGTCGCCGAAGCCCGCCAGGCCTTCCATGGCTCGATTCTACGGCGCGAGTTACAAAACTCTCTTAGGTACGATCCGTTACCCAAGAGCTGAGCCGGGCTCGATCATCCTTCCGCTCTCCAGAACCGACGCCGAGCGCGCCCGGCGGCGCTGAGATTGGCTCCTCGGCCTCGACTTAGCGCAGCGAGGCCAGGAACTCCGTGACGGCCCGGTTGAAGGCGTCCATCTCCTCGATCATGCAGCCGTGGCCCGTCTCGAACGTCACGAGCTTCGCGCCGGGGATCGCGCCGGCTATCTCCTCCGATGCGAAGTAGGGCACGGTCATGTCCATCCGCCCCCCGAGCACCAGCGTGGGGACGTCGATGCGGGGCAGGTCGGCCAGGACGTCGTGCTTGTCGAGCGCGTCGAGCTGCGTCATCAGGGTCTCGGCGGTCGCCACCGGAGGAGCGCCGGGCGCGTCGATCGAGGCGATCATGCGCTCGATCAACTCGACGCCGAGCTCGAAGAACCGAGGCGTGAACATCTGGAGCAGCGCCGACTGGCTGAAGTCCTCGAGGGTCCCGACGCGGAGGATCAGCCGTCCCAGGGTGTGTCTCCTGAGCATGTACTCGAGCGGCCGGGCCCACGTGACCCCGAGGATCAGAGCCGATACTCGCTCCGGATAGTCGAGCGCGATCCGCTGCGCGATGGTCCCGCCCATCGAAACTCCGAACACGGTCGTGCGCTCGATCTCGAGGTGATCGAGCAGCCGGATCGCGTCGGCAGCGGCCTCGTCGATGGTCGTCGGAGGGTTGTCTCGCGACGACCGGCCGGTCCCGCGATTGTCGAACGCGATGAAGCGATTGCCGGCGGTGACGGCGGGGATCTGAGCGGCCCAGAACCTCTTGTCGAGAGCGAAGCCCATTACGCCGAGAACCGGCGGGCCCTCGCCTCGATCCCAATAGTCGAGCTGGATGTCTCCGAGGTCCGCAAGCATGGGCGGGATCGTACTCGGCCCCCACCCGACTTAAACCACCCAGCGGCGTACGCTCGACCGATGCGCAAGGTGATCGGCGTCGCACTCGTGGCCGTGTCCGTCGTGCTCGTTACGGCCGCTCCGGCGGTCGCTCTGCGTGACCCCTTCGATCCCATCGTCACGTCCGACGATCAGACCGCCACGGGATCTCAGACGACCACCACCGTCGAAGAGCCGGAGGTCGTCTCCGGAGGCAATCCGTTCAGCGAGGGGATTCCCAACACGGGTGCCGACACGTCGTCGTGGCTGGCGATCTCCTACATCCTGGTCGTGTTCGGTGGGGCCGCGGTCGTGCTCGCGCGCACCCTTCGTCCGGCCCCCGCGCGCCCCCGCTAGTTCCGTTCCTAATCCGGCTCCGGGGCGTTTCTTTCTCGTAGCCTCCAACTGTGAACTTGTGCTCGAAGCCCGGGTGTGGGGGAGCAGGCGCCGCGGTGCTCGCATACGACTATCGCGCGGGCTCGGCCCGGCTCGACGATCTCCCGGAGGTGCCGATCTCTCCCCATCTATACGCACTGTGCGATCGCTGCGCGACGTCGTTGCGTCCGCCGCGCGGCTGGATCCTCGACGACCGGCGCGCGCCCACGATCGACCCGGTCGCCCCGCCCGATGAGGCGGAGCTCGTCGTCGAGCCGGTGGCGTTCTCGCCGATCGACGCGACACCGCGCCTACAGCCCGAGCCCGTCTCCGGGATCGAGCCCGAGCTCGTCATCGAGACCGAGCCCGCCGCGCGCCTACAGCGCGAGCCCGAGGCGGAGCCCGAAGAGGCCGGCCAGCGTCAGCTTGCGTTCGGCTACAGCGCGTAGTCTGCTTCTTGGGTAACCCGCTACCCAAGACGTGCCGACCGGGAGGGACACGGTGGATCGCCGCCTGTACGCGCAATTGCGCACGTTGGATCGCCACGACCTTCGGCGCGTTGCGATCTTCGTGGGCGGCCTGCTGACCGCAGCGGGTGATGGCGAGGCCTCGGCGGGATGGGTCACCGGCGAGCAGCCCGGGTCGGTCACCTACCGTCGCGAAAGCGTCCGTTGTGGAAAACGAGGCTGTACGCGCTGCCCGCACGGCCCCTACTGGTATGCCTACTATCGTGAGGACGGCCGGTTGAAGTCACGCTATATCGGCCGCGACCTGGCCCAAGAGACAGGAAGCGCGGATTAGGCGTCGAACTGGATAGAATTGCCATTATTGGGTAAGATCTGACATACAGCACCACGAGAGGACGGGGGTTCCCTGATGCGATGCCCGAACTGCGAGG
>DATBND010000144.1:0-8963 GCA_036554505.1 Actinomycetota bacterium
GTTGCTCCTCGCCAACAACGGAGAGGAGCTCGAGCCCGGCCCCCTCGAGCGCCTCAACGACGTCGCGGCTCGATCGGTCTTGAACGTCCATTTCACCGGGCCTGGCGACGCGCACCTTCAGTCGGCCGCGACCGGCATGGACGGAGCGCTCGGTCGCATCCTCGCTATCGTCCTCGTCGCCATGGGCAACGGGACATGGGCGCGCCTGAAGGCGTGTCGCAACGACGAATGCATGTGGGTCTTCTACGACACGTCCAAGAACCACTCCGCAACATGGTGCTCGATGCGCGTGTGCGGGAACCGCATGAAGGCGCGCGCCTACCGGCGACGCCGCGCGGAGGAACATGCCTAGCGCGCACCCGTCGTGGTCGGAGCGCCTCCCGTTGAAGGGAGGTGGTGGAGAGTCCATAGACCTCAGGCGAACGATCAGCTCGCACGGTCTGGCTTCGCTGCCGCCGATGTTCCCCGATCACGACGCGTCCACGCTGGTGATGACAATCGAGGTCGGCTCGGGGCGCGCACGCACCGTGCAGGTCGAGCCGGGCGGTCCAAGGAGCGCGCTGGTCACGGTAAAGGGGGCGGCACCGGGCAAGGCCACGGGCGAACGAATCGTGGACCGCGTCCGTCACGTGCTCCGTCTCGACGAGGATCTGTCTCCCTTCTACGAAGTCGCCCGGGAGGATCCCGAGCTCGCGTGGGTGACGTCGGGCGCGGGCCGGATGGTTCGGAGCCCTACCGTCTTCGAGGAGATCGTCAAGACGGTCTGCACCACGAACTGCGCGTGGGGCGCGACGGTGCGGATGGTCAACGCGCTCGTCGAGCATCTCGGGACGAAGGCTCCGCGCGCGCCCGCCGAGGGGGTCGAGGGCCGCGCGTTCCCCACGCCCGACGCAATGGCCGGGGCGGGGGAGGACTTCTACCGCGACGTAGTTCGTGCGGGCTATCGAGGCAGGTACTTCATCGCGCTGGCAGAGTCCGTGGCGAGCGGCGATCTCGACGTCGAGGAGCTCGGGCGCGCGACCGCCGACGAGGTCGCGGACGACGAGCTGGAGGCGCGGTTGCTCGCGCTCCCCGGGGTAGGCCCCTACGCGGCCGCGCACGTGATGATGATGCTCGGCCGCTACTCGCGGTTGATCCTCGACTCGTGGACGCGTCCCACTTACGCCCGCCTACAAGGTCGTCGCGCGCTGAAGGACTCGACGATCCTCAAGCGGTGGCGACGCTACGGGGACTATGCGGGGCTTGCGTTCTGGCTCTATCTGACCAAGAGCTGGGTCGACGACGGCTCCGGCTAGCGTGTACGTCGCAGGCTAGTGGGGGAGGAACCCCCAAACGACGACATCGCATCACCAGGAGGTCAAATATGAGCCGGGTTTCGCAGGGCATCCTGTCGGAGGAGAATCGGTCGAAGCGCGAGGAGCTCATCCGGTTGCTCACCAAGGCTTACTGGATGGAGATCGAGACGGTCATGAGCTACATCGCCAACTCGGTGAACCCCGACGGGGTGCGCGCGCAAGAGATCATCGAGAGCTTGAAGCAGGACGTCACCGAGGAGCTCGGGCACGCGCAGGAGTTCGCCAATCGCATCAAGGAGCTCTACGGAGTGGTGCCAGGCTCGCTCGATTTCTCGGCGGAGCAGAAGTATCTGCAGCCGCCCGACCAGCAGACGGACATCGTGCACGTCATCAAGGGCGTGATCGAAGCCGAAAGCGGGGCCATCGAGCACTACAACCGGATCATCGAACACTGCGACGGCGTCGACTTCGTGACGCAGGACATGGTCATCGGGATCCTGCGAGACGAGGAGGGTCACCGCCGCCTGTTCGAGGGCTTCCTGCGCGAGTTCGAAGCCGAAGGGATCGCGTAAAGAGTCGGCGCGCCTATATCGAGGGCCGGGGAAGGCTTTCTCCCCGGCCCTCTCATCTCTAGATCCTCAGCTTTCGCGAGGAAGCTTGCGGACAGATCACGCGGGTCCCATCCACACCCGCGACGCGCCGGCCACGCGCCGTCACGTAGTAGCGAGCTTGTCGGAGCCCTCGACGAGCGAACCGGAAGGTGCCATTGGGCCGAGCTCGCTTCTCGTCGATCACTTGGTCGGGCCGGGCTCGACGCGCCCGGGCCGATCGGCGGGATGACTCCGGTGGAGTCGGTGCCGATCGTGATGTTGCAGCTCGAGAGCGCAGCCTGGGCCCCAAGAAGAGGCTCGTAGCCCGCCTATGCATGACGCTCTCCCTTCAAGAGCTCATGCCCCCTTCGCGCTGTAGTAACGGTACCGCCGGCGTTTGGTTGCGTCTGTTCTTGCGAAAAGTCGGTTTGCCGCGCGGCGGCGCCGATTTCGATGCGGTTTCATGCGGCGCTCTGACGGGTAGCCCCGCACAAAAGGGGGTGGTTCGAATGTCCGCGGAAAACGATGCGGATGTCGAGGAGAAAGAGTCCACCAATACCGAGGGCGACGGGGCAAAGGCGGAGGTCGACCTCGACGAGGGCCGGCTCGGTGAGCAGATAGAGGGCGAGGAGCGCTGGAAGGAAGACGAGACCGTCTCAGAGCAGAAGACGTGCCCCGAGTGCGGAGAGCCCGTTCACAACCTGCGGATGACGTGTCCGATGTGCGGGCACGAGTACAAGGACAAGGAGTACGACGACGACGAGGCCGGCACCGAGTTCCGCGCCGGTAGCGAGATCGACGACGACGAGGTTGGCGAGCAGGTCAAAGAGGGCGAAGGCAAGGCCAAGACCCAGAGCAATTCGTCGGGCGACGACGAGAACGAAGACGACGACTAGCTGGGGCCGCGCGCGCTACGTCAGAAGGGAGGCTAGAGCTCCTCTTAGACCCGGGCGACCGAGAGGTCGTCGAAGAACACGCGGGCGTCCTCGCAGTACATGCCGACCGAGCCGCCGGTGTGAGGGCGCTCGTTGTCGACGAAGCGCGTGAGGTGCTCGCCGTCCACCGTGACGTCGATGACGTTGCCCTCTTGGTGAATGGTCACGTCGTTCCACGATCCGATCGGGAACTTGGGCGAGCTACCGGTTGCAAGGAAACGCTGTGCACCCTGGTACTTGGGATCGGCCTTGCCGAGCTCCCAGCCGTTCGGCTTCAGGACCAAGTAGTAGAAGTGCGTGTTGTCGCTGTAGTGCCACACCGTCCACGCGGTCTCCCACGTGTTCGGCGCCGAGCCGTCGCGCAGCTGCTTGACGGTCTTCTGCCTGACCGACAGCTCGATGTCCTTGTACCTCTCGGTGGAGGTAACGAGCGCCGCGTGCGTGACGCTGGGCGAGGTCGCCTTCTTCGGCTGCAGGCTCAGGACCTTGCCGCCGCTGCGCACGACGCCGACCGATCCGTAACCGTTGAACTGGCTCTTGAGGTCGCCGTGCACTGAACCGTCGGTCCAGCTCTTGGCGGGGAGGGCCTGGAAGTTCTGGTTGAGGACGATGGCCGTGCCCGCGGCGGATGCGTTCGAGGGAAGGAGAGCGGCGACGAGGCCGATCAGAAGGGCGCCGGTCGAGAAGACGGTGCCGCGACGCTTGCGATGTAGCACGTAGGAACCCCCAGTTCGGTAGCTGGGCCGCCCGGCTCGAGAGCCGGGCCCCTGGCTTTGCGCCCCCGCGTCACCACGGGTTTGCCGTTTCGTTTGGGCTTGCAGTTGCTACATCGGCAATTTCTGCCAGAAACTGAAGCGTTCGCGCCGCCTGGCTAGGCGGCTTTTCGGGGGGCCGCGTGGGCGAACTCGGGCTCGGGTTGCCGGGTGGTCTTCGCCCAGCCTTTCTTGCGTCGGATCATCCGAAACGCGGCCCTCCAGCCGGCGATGAACCACAGGTACGAGTAGAGGTTGTACGCGTGCGCGATCACGATCGACCTGAACAGGCCCATCTCTTTCTCACGTAGCCAGTAGCTGAACCCGTAGAACGGAGCGAGCCCGAATGACAGCAGGTACCAGAGGACCAACAACAGGCCCCCGCCGCGAGTCAGCGCCGCCCACACCCCGTGGGGGTCGGTGATGGTCGCTCCCGTGAGCCCGATCATGAACACCGCCATCGGCAGCGACATCACGAGCACCAGGCCAGGGCTCAACAGGTGCCACGTCAGGTCCATCGCTGTCTTGTCGGGAAGCTTCGAGAACAACACGTTGGGGATCCGTTTCCAGCACTGCAGGTGGCCCTGGAACCAGCGCGATCGTTGAGTCAGAAGACGCCGGAACTTGTTGACCGCCTGCTGGCTCACGTGTGAGGTCGGACAGAACGCGTTCTCCCAACCGAGCGCGAGCAGCCTGAGACCGAGATCGAGATCCTCGGTCAGGCAGTCGGTCCACGGATCGTCTCCGAGCGCCTTCAACGCGGTGAACCGGGTGAACTGGCCATTCCCGCCAAGCCCGACACTACCGAAGCGTTGCCGCCCGCGCTGGAAGATCTCGGTGAAGGTCACGAACTCGAAGTCCTGAAGGCGGGTGAGAAGGCTCTCCGTCTTGTTGAACATCCGCACGCCGACCTGCACCGCGCCGGCCTTCGGGTTGCGAAAGTAATGTGAGACCTCGAACAGCGCATTCCGCTCGATCCGGCCATCCGCGTCGAGGATCGCAATCACGACATCCTTCTCGTCGACCCCCTTCAGCACGCCGGAATCGCGCAGCCACCGGTATGCCGCGTTCAGCGCCTTGCCCTTGCCCTGGCGGGCCTCGGGGGCCTTGCGCTCGAACAGCCACACACGATCGCGGTCGTAGCCGCGGACGAGGTCGGCGGTCCCGTCGTCCGACCCGTCGTCGATGACGAGGATCGAGAAGTTGTCGGCCGGGAGCTCGAGCAGCGAGTCCAGCGTGTTGCCGATCACCAATTCTTCGTTAAGGCACGGCAGAACGAAGACGAAATAAAGAGTCTCGGGTGAAGGAAGCAGCTCCGGTCGCTTCCGCCGGGACATCAGAAAGATGGCCAGCGTGTACGAGAGAGAGAAGAGAACAACAATGGTGACCAGAACCGTCATGTCGGAGCCCTCCGGGGTGCGGCGTGTCATGGTGGTCTTCGGCACGCGACCGGAGGCTATTAAGGTCGCCCCCGTCATCAAGGCGCTGGCCGACTCCCCCCTGTTCGAGCCCGTCGTAGCGGTCACCGCGCAGCACCGAAGCATGCTCGACCAGGTGCTCGAGCTCTTCTCGATCGTGCCCGACTACGACCTCAACATCATCCGGGAGCGCCAGACGCTGACCGACGTCACCGTGAACGCGTTGTCCGGATTGAGCCCGTTGATGGCCGAGGCCCGTCCGGACGCGGTCCTCGTGCAAGGCGATACGACCACGACGTTTGCCGGCGCGCTCGCCGCGTTCTACGAGAAGATCCCGGTCGTCCACATCGAGGCGGGGCTGCGGACGGGCGAGGTCTACTCGCCTTATCCGGAGGAGATCAACCGCCGCCTGACGACCCAGCTCGCGTCGCTGCACTGTGCGCCGACCCAGAACAACAAGGCGAACCTGCTCGTGGAGAACGTCGACCGCTCGAAGATCGTCGTCACCGGCAACACCGTCATCGACGCGCTGCTGTGGACGGTCGGACGCCGGGTCCCCTACGAGGAGGCCGTGCTCAACGAGATCGAGGCCGGCACCGCGCCGGTCGTCCTCGTGACAGCGCACCGGCGCGAGTCGTGGGGGCCGGGCATGGAGGCGATCGGACGCGCCCTGGCCCGTCTTGCGCTCGCCCATCCCGAGGTGCGTATCGTCTTCCCGATCCACAAGAACCCGGTCGTGCGTGAGGCGATCGTTCCCGTCATCGGCGAGTTCGCCAACGTCACGATCGTCGAGCCGCTCGCGTACGGATCGTTCGCACGGTTGATGAACCGCGCGGACGTCATCCTCACGGACTCGGGCGGGGTGCAGGAGGAGGCACCGAGCCTCGGCAAGCCCGTGCTCGTCATGCGCGACACGACCGAGCGCCCCGAGGCGATGGATGCAGGGACCGTCAAGCTCATCGGCGCCGACGAGCACGCGATCGTGTCGTGGGTCACGCGACTGCTCACGGATCAAGCCGCGTACGACCTCATGGCCAACTCGACGAACCCGTACGGCGACGGTCTCGCCGCTGCCCGCACGGTCGACGCGATAGCGCACTTCTTCGGTGTGGGCGAGGCCGCAACCGAGTTCGTGCCCGAGGTATCCACGCTGCACACGAGGGCCGAGCCCCACGTGGAGCCCGCCGCCTAGCTGCAGCCAAACCAAGATCAAGAGCAGCAGCGATGGAAGACCTCTGCTCGCTTTCCACGAAGGCTGGACATTTGTGTGTCGTAGCGACCCACAACAGGCCAGTGTTCGGGATCTGTGTTCGTTTGAGGGTCCTATAGGCCCTTGGACGAACACAGAACCCGAGTCGGGTCGTCGTCGCCGCGGTTTGGCTCTTTCGGGTTCACCCCATAAAGAAATCCACTCCTTCGGTCGCGGCGTCCGCCGGCAGGCGGTAAGCGAACGCCGCGACCTCCGGAGTGGAACCTTGGAGGCTTAGTTGTGGTGGTGCAGTCCTACTGGCTAGCGGTGGAACTCCCGCGATCGTCTAGACGATCGCGGCGTAGCGTCAAAGGCTGGTCGGGCTCACGAAGGTGTAGCCCAGCGCCTTGATCCCCTCGACGGTTGCCCGAAGGTTCTCGACGCCGTAGTACGGGTGGTAGAAGAAGCTCGCAAAGCCGTCCCGCACCACGAGGTTGCGCTTCGCCGACTCGATCATCTGCTCCGGTGAACGTGGCGGGTGGTTGTTGACCATGACGGGCTCGTAGTTGCCGAGGTTCTCCGGCAGGACCTTCGAGCCGTACACGTCGTTCACCACGTAGGGGAAGAACTGGCCGACCATCCGGTTGACGTCGGTACTCGGCGTGGTGCCGCTCAGCACCCCGGCGAAGTACAGCGAGCGCTCGTAGCGAGTGGTGAACAGTCCGGCGATCGTCTTGTAGTCGAGGGCCGAGCCTGCGTAGTGCGGGAACTCCCAGATCGTCGGAACGGGGAGCTTCGACGCCTGGAACTCCCTCGTCGCCAGGCGCACACGGTCCTGCACGTACGACGCCGAGTCGTTCGGTACCGGGCCGTCGAGCCGCACGTAGTTCTCGGCGTCGACGTGAGCGGTGAAGAACTCGAAGTCGTCCCCGCTCAGGCCCGAGTACGGGTTCATGGCGCTCTCGTACTGATGCGTGTAGCCGTGCATGAGCATCGTGCCGCCCTTGCTGATCATGTACTTGATGGCGTCGACGACCTGCGGCACGTCACGCATGCGTAGCGTGTCGATGCCGAGACCCAGGATGTTGTTCGGGTCCTTCCACACGGTGTAGACGCCGAAGCTGAACGGGACGCCCGCTCGAGAGAGATAGTCGGCAGCCGCACGAAGCTCCTGCGGGTCCGCGTCGGGACCGACGTCCTCGAGCCGGATCATCGCCCGGTGACGCTCGGGCGTGCTCGGAGCGAGGAGGTCGAACAGGAGGTCCGAGAAGATCATGTAGCGGTCGTTCTCGTTGATGTACGAGAGCGGGTTCTCACCGACGTAGGTGAGGTTGCCCGAGCGCACGGCCCACGGGAACGACGTTCCGTCGGGACGCACGGCCTCGGCGAGGACCTTGACCCTCGACTGGTCGAGGTACTCGTAGTCCATGATCCCCTTGGGGTTGTTGGGGTCGCGGAGGATCGTCTGGCCCTTGTAGCGGATCTGGCGCACGTCGGCCTGATCCATCTGCCACCACATCCAGCCGTACTTCTCCTTGAACGCGGCAGGCGTGGCGCGGCTCGTGAGCGCCCAGATGTTCCGGTTGACCCACATGACGGGGGTCTTGCCGGAGAGGACGTCGTCGAGAAACGCGACGGGAAGCGCCTCGTCCCACGTCGAGCCGATGTAGACGACGCCGGTGTAGTTGGCCATCTGGCCTGCGGTGTACTTGTTGACCGGCGTCGCGGTGTAGGTGCCGAAGTGGCCGGCGAGGTTGGCGATCATCGTCGCGTAGAGCTCGCCGAGGTGGCCCCACTCGCCGCTGCCGTCGTAGACGACGAGGGTGCGAGCGCTGCCGGTGCTCGGCGGGGGAGTGGTCTGAGTCGGAGTCGGGCTCGGAGTTGCAGTCGGCGTGGGGCTAGGGGTCGGGCTCGGCTTGCCGTTCCCGTTGCCGTTTCCGTTACCCGGGTTGTCCGGCTTGGTGGTGGCCTTGTTGGTCGTGACCTTCTTGCCGGCGGCGGCCGCCGAGGGGGCCGCGAGGGCCCCGACGGCGACGAAGACCGCGATAAAGCTGGTGAGGCGGCGAAGAGCCGCAGCATGCCTGCCCATGCTGCTTAACCCTTGGCGCCGAGACGGCGCAGAACGAAGCCGAGCGTGATGAGACCAACCGCGAACGCGATGTAGATCCCGACTGCCAGACCCGTGAACGGCAGAGCCGCTCCGGCCGCCTTGCCCGCAACCGCTCCGGTCGCAAGCGTGGCTCCTGCAACGGTGTGTCCAGTCATTCCGGACATGTGACGCCCTCCTCTTGTCCTTGAACCCCTGCCTGCCAGGGCGTTCGACTTTTTGCTGCTTGGTGCTCAAGGATCCGGGGGGGCCTGCCGATCTTTTTCTTGTCGGTAGTCGCCAGGTCCCTTCCAGTTCCTGGCAGTAGTCTCTGGGAATTACTGGGAACACACCATACGCACTTCTACGTAGCTTCCCCCGAGCGCCCCTTCCGGGGCGCTTTTGTCGTTCCGGGGGTGGGCCCGGCCATGCGGCCAGGAGCGGCGGCGCGGTGGTCACGGGCCACGCCGGGGCGGACGGGCGTGGAAGCCAACCGGCGGGACGAGGGTGGTAACAGGCCACGCCTGCGGGGGTGACGGGCGTGGAAGCCAACCGGCGGCGACGAGGGTGGTAACAGGCCACGCCGCGAGCGGACGGGCGGGGGAACCGCAAACCGGGCGGCGACGTGGGTGGTTACAGGCCACGCCGCGAGCGAACGGGCGTGGGAACCGCAGGGCGGCGACGTGGGTGGCGGCTCG
>DATBND010000166.1:0-1667 GCA_036554505.1 Actinomycetota bacterium
CCCCATTGCGTCACGCTCTCGGCGATCACCGTGTTGTTGTTCGCCCAGAGATACGGGGCCCACGGCACGACCTCTTCCATCAGCTTCTTGTCGAGCGCGATCCAGCACTCCGTGCGCTCGTCGCCCTGGAGCTTGCTGCACCTGTCGATGTCGGCGTCGACGCTCGGGATCCCGTCGAGCACCCTGTCCGGCAGGCCGGCGATCCCCGTTTCCTTGGCGATCTCCGGAGTCAGCCCCACGAGCGGGACGTTCGTATTGCCCGTCGGCAGGATGCTCCCGCTGTCGAACAGCGTCCCGACGAACGTCGACGGGTCCGCGTAGTCCTTGCCCCAGCCTGCGCCGGAAGCGATCGGGCTCGTCTTGGCCATCGTCTGCCATGGCGTGTAGAAGTCGGCGAGCTCCCGGTTCTGCAAGCTGATGCCGATCTTCTCGAGCGACGCTTCCTCGACCGGGACCTGAGCCGTCCACGGGTCGTAGTTGCGCGTGAAGTGCAGGATCCCCTTGCAGGCGTCGGCGTCGCAGATACCGTCCTGATCGGTGTCGTACTTCGACTGCGCCATCTCTTCCTTGGCCTTCTCGACGTCGTACGGGTAGGGGTCGTACTCCTCGGCCGTCGGATGCCCGCCGGTGATCGCGGGCGGCATGATGTGAGTGGCCACCTCTCCCGCCACGGGCCCGCCCCACGCACGCTGCATCCCTTCCTTGTCGAGGGCGTAGTTCACAGCTTTGCGAACGTGGATATCGTCGAACGGGGGCTGCGTCATGTCGAAGCTGACGTACCAGGTCCGGTCGCCCGAGTTCACCTTCAGCAGCGACTCCAGCTCGGGGTCCGTCGAGTACCGGCGGAGGACCTGCGGCGGCTCCGAAGCGATCTCGTCCTCGTACTCGTTGCTGGCGATCTTGTCGTAGATGTCCTTCGCGTTCGAGTTGATCTCGAATCGGAACTCGTCGGGGAGGTTCTCGCGCGCCTCCTTCGAGTCCGTCGCCTCGTCGTAGTCAGGGTTGCGGACGAAGTTCATGTGCCTGTTCGGGTCGAAGCCGGAGAACGGCTCGATCGCGCTACAGCCGGCGTCCACGTCGGTGTCCTGTTGCCCGTCGATCATGTACGGCCCGGACGACCACACGTAGCGGCCGTACTCGCCTGCTTGCTCGAAGCACTTGCCGATCTCCGGCGGGATCGGTCCAGTGGCCGGCATCGCGAGCCGAAGGAGGAAGTCGCCGATCGGCTCTGTGAGATGGAAGACGATCGTCTCGTCGTCCGGTGTCTCGATCCCGGAGATCGTCTTGGCCTTGCCGTCGGCGAAGTCCTGCATCCCCTCGATGTAGGGCGTGTAATAGAACGCGTACTGCGCGGCGACGTCCGGGTTGGCGATGCGCTCGAACGCGTAGAGGAAGTCCTTCGACGTGACCTCGCGCGACAACGGTGGCCCGAACATCACGCCGTCCTTGAGGTGGAACGTGTAGGTGAGACCGTCGTCGGTCGGCTCCGGAAGCTCGGTGGCGACGTCGGCGACCGGCTTGTTCCCGGCCGGGCCGGCGACGTGGTTGTAACCGACCAGCGTGCGGACGAGCAGGTTGGAGTACAGGTCCCACGCGGCGCCGAGGTACTCGCCCGAGACGTCGAAGCTGTCGGTGAACCCGAAGGGCTCCTGCCAGCCGACCCGGTA
>DATBND010000257.1:0-2422 GCA_036554505.1 Actinomycetota bacterium
GCTGGCCTGCGCTTACATGGCGACCATCGCGGCCCTCGCGCTCACCGCCGGTCGCGACCCCGACGCCCATCGCGCACTCGTAGTGCCGCTGCTCGTGGCCAAGGCGGCGTCCTCGACGGCCATGCTCTATCGCTACGCCCACACGAAGAGACGGGGGTTCGCGGTCGGGGCCGCGCTCGACGCCGCTCTGCTGGGGATCACCGCAGGCCTCTACAACGCGCTGGACCGGTAACCGGTCCTTCCCCGGCGGCGTCGAACACCGTGTCGGGGCGGAGTGGCCGCCCCACGCAGAGGAGGTACACGGTGTACGAATTCGGAATCGTGGTGCTGCTCGGGATCGGCACGTTCAAGCTCGTCGACATGCTGAACGAGTACGTCGACCTGGCGAAGATCCAGTCGCTGCTCACGATCGCGCTGGGAGCGGTAGTCGCATGGGCGCTCGAGTTCTCGCTCTTCGCCCAGTGGGAGATCGCCGTAAGGTCCGAGGCGCTCGGGTACGTAGGCACCGGCCTCATGATCGCCGCGGCGGGCTACGCCACCCCGCAGGTCTTCGAGCACGTTGCCGAGATCATCGGCCATCGCAGAGAAGCGAGCGTGAAGCGCGCCGCGTAAGCGACAAACAGCACCGAACGCGACAAACGAGAGCCCCCGGTTCGCCGGGGGCTCTCGACGCGTCCTTGACCTGCTTCTCTCCGGCCCGCAAGATCACTCATACGTACGACTGCCTATGCCGATAACCCACGCTATGACGGGCTTGCGCGACCTCCGCCGTCTCGAGCGGGGGATGATCTACGTCCGGTGGTTCGGAGTTGCCTTCGCCGCGACCGGGGTCGCGATCCAGCCGAGCTACCCGAACACGGCGACGCGGACGGCCGCGTGGGTGATCACGGGCGCGCTTGCCGCCGGGAACCTTGCGATCTGGGGGGCCATCGCGCGCATCACGACCGATCGCGACTGGTCCCGCCTCGGGATTGCCGCGTTCGTGTTCGACATCGCGATCGTCATGGCCATGGTGTCGCTCTACGCCTACGAGACGCCGTACGTGACGTGGGCCCTGTTGTTCATCCTCCCGCTCGAAGGTGCATTGCGCTACCGGATGCGTGGCGCGCTCGCTGCCGCCGGGCTCAACGCGTTGTTCTTCGTCGTGCAGAGCATCCGCGTCGCCGATATCCAGGGAACGGGCTTCGACTTCCCCACATACGTCTTCGTAGTGTGCGTCTCGACTCTGATCGGGGCAGTCGCCGGGACGATGGCCGAGGGCTGGCACAAGCAAAGCGTCGCGCTGGAGGAGCAAGGCGAACGGCTCGCAAAGCTCGACCAGCTCAAGGACAGGTTCCTCGCGACGACGTCGCACGAGTTGCGCGGCCCCCTCACGGCCATCATCGGCGGCGTGGACACGATCATCCTTCGCGCCGACCGGATCACGCCCGAGCAGCACGACAGGATGATCGAGATGATCTCGAAGCAGAGCCATCAACTCGCGCGCCTCGTCGAGGACCTGCTCGTCACGTCGCAGGCGCAGTCGCACAAGCTGAGCCTCCGAGTCGAAAGCTCGTCTCTCGAGGGGACCGTCGGCCAGGCGCTGGAGGCGGCCGAGGCCAACCGGCGCGGCCATCAGCTCGAGCTCTACGTCGAGCCCGTCGACTGCGAGATCGACCCCGCACGAGTCAGCCAGATCGCCCGCAACCTCGTGGAGAACGCGTACAAGTACTCGCCTGAGCGCACCCGCGTCTCGGTCGACGCGCGTACGACGCACGACGGCATCTCGCTGTCCGTCTCCGACCACGGGCCGGGCATTCCGGAGGCAAAACGCGACGAGCTGTTCGAGGCCTTCTCGCGCATCGAGGAGACCGCGGCGGGACGCGACGGCGTCGGCTTGGGCCTGTACGTGGTGAGCGAGCTCGTCGAGGCCATGGACGGGCGAATCGACCTCGTCTCCTCGCCCAAGGGGACACGCTTCACGATCCACATCCCGTGCACGGTGCGCCGCAACGGCGCCCCCCTCGGCCTCGTTCCCGACCGGGACGAGCCCACGCCGCTTCGCAAACAGGGCTAGCGCAGCCCCGATATCCTCGCCGCGCGCCGGCAAGGAGAGCGCGCTCGACCTCGAGGAGGACATCGCATGCCCACCGTGACAACGAACGGGATCAAGCTGAACTACGTCGACAGCGGCGGAGAGGGGACGCCCGTGCTTCTCGTGCACGGCTTCCCCTTGAACCTCACCATGTGGCAACCGCAGATCGACGCGCTCGGCGACCGCTGGCGCCTCATCGCTCCCGACCTCAAGGGCGCGGGTGGGTCCGAGGGTCCCGACGAACCGTCGCAGTACACGGTCGACTCCTATGCCGACGAGCTCAAAGGTCTTCTCGACGAGCTGGGGATCGACAGGGTCGTGCTCGTCGGCCTGTCGATGGGCGGATAC
>DATBND010000259.1:0-6442 GCA_036554505.1 Actinomycetota bacterium
CCACGCGGCTGGTGACTAGCGTCGGCCGCGATCGAATACATGTCATATCCGGTCACCTGGTTCTCGTAGCGCGAGTAAACGATGCACGCGCCGTCGGGCGACCAGTCCAAATCGGACTCGATGAGCGCGTCGGTGGTGACCTGTCGTTTCTGGCCGGGATTGTCACAACACCGGGGCGCAATGAAGATGTCGCCCTCGTCGTAGGACTCTACGAACGCTACCTTCTTGGAGCTTGGTGACCAGGTCGGGTAGTCGTTGCTGCTGTTCTCCTCGGTAGAGGAGGTCAGGACCGTGCGCTCCTTGTCGAGGGTCAGGGCAACAACCGAGGAGCCGTCCCCGTCGCCGACGCTGAACGCGATCCATTTGCCGTCCGGAGACCACTCCGGCGCCGTCTCGTCGCCGTGCTTCGTCACGATCCACGGCTTGTCTCTCTCCTTGCGAAGGTTGTAGATGTAGAGGTCCCTATTGCCGTTCGCGCGCTGGCGTTGGAAGACGATGCGTCGGCCGTCCGGGGACCAGCTCGGTGAGAAGTCGTCGACGTCGTTGTCGGTCAGCTGTTTGACGCGGGAGCCGTTGACCGACATCCAGTAGATCTCGTAGTCGCCGTCGGCGTCGCTCGCATAGGCGATCTTGCCGGCGAAGTCCTCCCACTGCGTGGGAGCCGCGGAGGGCCTTCCGGGCATCGAGACCGCCACCGCGGTGGTCAGCACCAACACCGCAGCCAGTCGACTCAGCGTCTTCATGAACATAAGGACTCGCGTGTGCGGCCGATCGTTCCCCCGGGCCTGCGTTTACCCGTTCTGCCACCGCCACGGAGTCGTCTTGACGGCCTCGACGAGGTCTACCGGTGACCCGAGCACCCTAAGCTCCTCCTGCCGGCGGGCGAGGTTCCCGGCGGTCGGAGCGCACAGGGCGAGGCCCGTCGCCATGAACGGCAGGCCGAGCCAGATCAGGCCGGCGCTCTCGCTCGACATCGCCGCCACGAACCCGATCAGAAACGATGCTGAAGCCAGAGCTATGCCGAGCATCGTGATCCTTCGGTACGTGTCCGCGACCTTTCCCGGGTCGGCGGTCGCCTCTCGCTCCCGCAGCAGCGGAGTGAAGCGACGCTGGCTCCAGACAACCAGCCCCACTTCCAGGAACCCGACCGCGATCGTCGCGGCCGTCCAGACCGCGACGCCTCTGGGCTCGAAGTCGGCGGCGATGAAGTACACGACCGAGACGATCGGCAGCGGCGCGAACGCGAAGCCGAGGAAGTGAGCGCGCAGCTTGGTCAGACCATCCGCATCCCTCACGAAGAAATGTGCGAGGAAGTGCAACGGCAGGACCAGAGCCGGCCAGATGCGCCGCAGCACGGGTCGCCAACCCGGGTCCCCCACCGCCGAGCCCGCCATAACAGATCCCTCCTCACGCAGGTCGATGGCCCTACGCTCCGACCTTCTCTCGGATACGCGCGAATTGGGGACGGTCCCGCAACGAATCGAAGGCGAGGCGCGGGTCCGGGAGCAAGCGTTTCGCCTCGTCGAGCCGCCCGGCTTCGACGAGCGCGTCGAGCAGGAGCCCTCCGATCACCGGCGCCGGCTCGACCTCGAAAGCACGGTGCCACAAGCGAATCGCCTTCTCCTCGCCACCGACGGCGAGGACGAATCGCTCA
This sequence comes from Actinomycetota bacterium, assembly GCA_036554505.1. Classification (GTDB taxonomy): domain Bacteria; phylum Actinomycetota; class CADDZG01; order CADDZG01; family WHSQ01; genus DATBND01. The sequence goes on from DATBND010000259.1 coordinate 1,655, forward strand.
GTCAACTCCGGTGAGACCACGGCGTCTTCGAGGTAGCGCTCCGCGATCGCCCGCGCTTCTCCGTAGCGGCCGTCGAGCGCGAACGCGGCGGTGACGAGGAAGGCGGCATTGGTCTGATTCGTGCCGTCGACGCGCAGTCTCGGCTTCGCAATGCGAAGGACGCGTTTGCGATCGCCTCGCGCGACCGCTGCCAGTGTGTCAGACAGCCAGACGGGCTGGCCGTCCGGGCCGTGTCGCGCGCCCTGCAGCTTCCCGAACATGCTCAAGAAGACGAGGCCGAGGAACGCGCCAGCGAGCGTGATCGCGGTGATCTCCTCGAAGAACCCCCACGCCGCGACGGCAAGGGCCACCACTCCCGAGATGCAATAGGCCGCCGCGCCCTCGCGACCTCGGAAGGTCGTCTCCAGAACGCGCATCATGACGCGGCCGCCGTCCAGCGGCAACATCGGCACGAGGTTCACGAGAGACCAGCCCAGGTTGATCCATCGAAGCTCCTCCAGCGCGTAACGCACGTAAGGAGGGGTCGACGGAGCGATCCCGATCAGCGCGATGTGCGCGGCGATGCCGAGGAGCAAGCCCGCGGTCGGCCCTGCCAGCGAGATCAAGATGTCACGGCCGGGGCGCTCGGCGGGATCGTACGACTCGGCGGGGCGAGTCACGCCACCGAGCGCCCACAACTCGATCGAGCTATCGAATCCATAGGCGCGGAACGCGAGCGCGTGTCCGAATTCGTGCCACAGGATCGAGATCGTCGCGACCGCGAGCCAGATGCCGAGAGCCGTGACGTCGAAGGGGCTCGTCGCCCCGAGCGCGCCGGCGACGAGAAGGAACCACAGGCCGATGGTTATCGGGTGGCCGAATAACCGAAATGACAAGCCGGGTTGTCGAGTCACGCCCGCCGCGCCCTTCATGAGACTTCGCCGTATCCAAAGGTTTGTCGTCCGGGCCCGCCCAGGGCTTTAGCCGTGTCGGCGTGAGCCGCACCACTCGCCTCCCGCCCCCCTCCGTCGAAGCTTGCTTCGCCACATGCCTAGACTGGAAGGAGGATGACGATGACCCAAGTGGCGTGGACGACCGTCGGCCTGCTGGCGGTCACCATGTTCGGCTCCTTCTGGTACCTGGGGAACAAGATCGACGCGATCAACGCCAGGCTGGACGCCATCAACGGCCGCATCGACGGCCTGGCAGCACGCCTGGATGCGCGCATCGACGAGTTGGCGACACGCCTGGATGCGCGCATCGACACCCTCACGACACGGATCGACTCCCTGGAGAGCTCCGTGCACGATCACATCCGCCGCCACCACACCGCGTAGCGTTCGTCTCGGCGCGGGCCCGGCCATGAGCACCTTCGTCGTGTTCCGGAGACCAGGCCCCGGCTGGATAGAGGGCAAGGACACTCGTGCAGCCGGAGTGGGACGCGCACGCCCGCTTCATGGATCGGCTGCACGATTCGGATCGGATCATCCTTGCGGGGCCCTACGAGGACCGCTCGCGCGTCCTGTTGATCGTGAGCTGCGGGTCGCGCGACGAGGCCGGCCACCTGTTCGACGACGACCCGTGGACCGGCATGGGCGTCCTCGAGATGGACGGCGTCCACGCATGGGAGGCGTTTCTTCGCCCGCCGGGCTGGCCGGCCTGAGCTCTAGGCGCTAGGTCGCGTCTTTGCGCCGGTGCGCGAGCGCGGCCGCGAGCGTCGCCAGTGAGTTCACCGTCGCGTGGATCGCGAACGGAACGTAGAGGCTGCCCGTCCACAGCCGTAGGCCGGCGAGGGCGGTTCCGGCGACAGTCGTCACTCCGACCGCGAAGCCAGCGGTGCGCGCCGTGCCTGCCGTCGATGCGCCCGGGCGATTGGCGCGCACGAGGTTGATCGTCGGGCTGATGTGCCACAGGCCGAACACAGCGCTCGACAGAAGCACGGCGGGCGTCGTACCGAGGTCGCGCCACGACGCCAGCAGGACGCCGCGGAACGCAAGCTCCTCGAGGAGGGCGGTCCCGAGAGGGACGCGCACCAGAGTCTGATACACGAGCGCGCCGCCCCAGAGATCCTTGACCCGGTCGTCGGCCACCCTCGAGCGGCCGCGCCCCGTGGCGAACGCGACGAAGAGCGGTGCGGTGATCACGCATCCGGCCGCGACCGCGAGCGCGATCTCGAGAGCGCCGCCGTGCGTCAGGCCGAGGTCTTCGGTGCCGAGCTCCAAAGGGCCGACCGCGATCAGATACAGGGCGGCGGCGAAGGTCACGTTGAACGGCACGTAGGCAGGTCCGTTGAACGGCGGCCAGAGGTTGAGAAGATTGCTGTATGCGACGAGAGCGGCGGCGATCGCCAGGCCATCCACCGCGCGGCAGTCTAGTGGGCCGAGGTGACGGCGGATGAGCATCAGGGAGCTCGCCGAGAAGACGCCCGCGTCGCGCGACCGCTACGTGGACTTCCTGCGCGCCTTCAGCATCTCGACCGTCGTGTTCGGGCACTGGTTCATCGCGTTGATCTGGTGGCGCAACGAGGCGATCGGCGTCTACAACGCAGTCGGGGCGACGTCGGGGCTATGGCTCGCGACGTGGGTTCTGCAGGTCATGCCGATCTTCTTCTTCGTCGGCGGGTTCTCGAACCACAAGACGTATTCGGCCATGAAGGAGCGCGGCGAAGGCTACGGGGACTTCATGAGGGCCCGGGCAGCACGTCTGTTGACACCGACCGGCGTGTTCATCGGGCTCTGGCTAGTCGTGCAGGGCGTGTTCCACATCGTCGACGTCGGCGGCGACCGGCTCATAAGGGTCAGCTTCCTGCCGTTCGGCCCGCTGTGGTTCCTAATCGTGTACATCGGCGTGATCGCACTGACCCCGCTGACACTTCGAGTGCACGAGCGGTTCGGCGTATGGGCCCTCGCCGCGCTGCTTGCGATCGCGGTGACAGACGACGTGCTGCGCTTCAACGACGTCGCGCCCGGCTTCGGCTGGTTGAACCTGGCGGCGGTGTGGTTGTTCGCGCACCAGCTCGGCTATTTCTACGCCGACGGGTCACTGTTGTCCGCCGGAACGCGGACTCACGCGTTGATGGCCGCCGCCGGCCTCGTCGGGCTGATCGTGTTGACCAACATCGGCGTGTATCCGAGGAGCATGGTCGGGACCGACGTCGAGACCGTTTCGAACATGAACCCACCGACCGTCTGCATCGCGGCGCTCACGATCTGGCAGGTGGGGGCCGCAATGCTGTTGCGTGAGCGCATCTCACGATGGCTGGCCAAGACGCGCCCGTGGACCGCGGTGATCGCGGCGAACGGCATGATCATGACGGTCTTCCTGTGGCACATGACGGCGTATTTGTTAGCGATCCTGCTGCTGCACCCGCTGGGCCTGGGCCACCCCACCGACAGCACGGTCTCATGGTGGCTCCAACGCCCGCTCTGGGTCCTCGCTCCGGCCATCCTGTTGGCGGCCTTCGTCGCCGTCTTCGCCCGCTTCGAGCGGGCCGGTGCGGGCAAGCCCGCGTCTCGCGTCAGGGCTTCGCGTTGACGACGCCGAAACGAGCTCCTTCGTTGTGTCATCGATTCGCCGTCATGAGTGTGACATCGATAGCTATTGCCCGACAGAGTCCCACGACCCCCTTACGACGGCGGCCATCGACGCTCGAGTGAGCGGAGAACACCCTCTCGCGTCAAGACGAGAGGTTGCACGAGGCGCTGCCGCACCGCTTGGTGCACCCTCGTGATGAACCACAGGAATAGTCCCTTTCCCACGGGTAGGCCGCCCAGCCTCTTCAATCGCTCCGCGTTGTGTGCGTAGTACCCCGCAATCAGTAGCGGGAACGCCCCCATGGCGATCCTGGCGAGGCTTGCCCACCCGTCGTGAACCGGTGTCTCGTCTGCCAGCTGGTAGCCGAACAGACACGCAACTGCAACGAATCCCGCGAACACGAAGGGGATAGGCCGGTACGAGCTGATGACCCGTCTGATCGGCGCCTTCTGCCCGGGCCCAAGGGGCGGCCTCAGCGAATTCTCCCAAGTCATTGCCGGTCCCAACATCGGTCCCAGGCGCGCGTTGATTCTGTGCTCGAGCTGCGCAAGATGATCGCCGGCGCGAAGCATGCGCTCGAGCTCGCCGAGCCAGAGGACGAAACTTGCGAAGGCGACTGCGGGAGTGATCAGGATGAGGACCGGCGCGGCAAAGTCGAAATCGTCTCGCTTCGCTCGAGCGGCCGCTATCAACAAGCCGAGAGCCGTGGTCGCAAGTCGCAAGATCGCATTTTGCCGGTCGATCGATCGAAGTGACTCCTCACGTAGAGATGCGTATTCGGTTCGTGCCGCCTCGAACCACGCATTCCGCTCTTGAGCCCCCACTACGTCCTCAATGAACAGCGCCTGACGGGGCACGCTCGGAGGATCGAGATGGCCGGTTCATGGAAAGCGCGAGCTCTGCGACCTGGTCGCCACCGATGGCGCGCGTCAAGACCGGCGCTCTCGTCTCACGTTTAACGGCGCGGCGCATCGCTTCTACCAATCGATCTGGATCGATGCTCGGCAGCCGGCGCCCCAAGCTGGGCGACCGAAGCCACCGCTCCATTCCGTACGCGCAACCAAGTCCAGCCCGTTCCGCGTGAATTGCCATGGTCGCCTGGTCGATTTCGGTCGGAACGATCAACAGCGGGGTCCCGCCTGCGGCGAAGGTGCCGACGGTGCCGATACCACCGTGCGTGATGACGAGTTCGACACGACCCGCAAGTGATGAACTTGCAATCAGCGGCGCGGTGAAGACACCGTCGCGGTGATGCGATCTTCCGGCCTGGTTCGT
>DATBND010000324.1:0-7374 GCA_036554505.1 Actinomycetota bacterium
CGACGGGCTCGTGCTCGTCGACGAGCTCCCGCTGGAGCGCTACCTGCTGGGCCTGAACGAGGTGCCGGTTACGTGGCCGGAGGAGGCGCTGAAGGCCCAAGCGGTCGCGGCGCGCACGTTCGCCGTCTACACGCTGAACGAGCCGAAGAGGCCCGAGGCGGCCGCGTACGGCTTCGACATCTGCGCGACCGACCAGTGCCAGGTCTTCTCCGGAGCCGACGTCGTCAACCTTCCGGACGGACGGCGGTGGACCGAGGCCGTCGCCGCGACGGCCGGGCAAGTCGTGCTGTACCAGGGGACGCCGATATTCGCCCGCTACCACTCGACCTCGGGAGGGCGAACGCTCAGCAACAGCGAGGCGTTTCCGGGCGAGCGCGACTACCCATATCTGCAGCCTGTCTCGAGCACCACCGAACAGGAATCCCCGCTGTATCGCTGGCGCGTCGAGTTCCGCCTTCGAGACCTACAGGCGATCCTCGAGCGCGCCGGGTGGTGGGGGCCGAGCTTCGGGCGATTGAGGATCGTTCGAACCGCGGCGCGCCCGGACGATCAGGCGATCAACGCGGAGGTGTCGTTCGAAGGGACCCGCGACGGCGTGATCCGGACCGCCGAGGAGCTGCGCGACGTCGTTCGCACGCTGGCTCCCGCGTTGTTCCCCGGCAGATACCCGTCGGCCGCCGACACGACGAGCGGAGTGCTCCCGGAGACGTTCCCTTCGCATCGCGTGACGATCACGACCGCGCGCGGGATCGTGCGCGTGCTCGGGAGGGGATGGGGGCATGGGACGGGGATGTCGCAGTGGGGGGCGCACGGCCTCGCGCAACAGGGCGCGTCCTACACGGACATCCTCGGCCACTACTACGCCGGCACGACCGTCGGCTCGTCGCCTCAGCCGAACGTCGTGCGCGTCGGCGTCGGATGGTCGCTTCCGTCGGCGACCGCGTCCGGTGACTTCGAGATCGTCGACGGAGCCGGACGGACGCTGGTGCGGCGTGCGCTCGGGACGTGGGGGTTCAGCTTCAACGGTGCCGACGCGGTGTCGATCGCCCCGCCGCGCGGATACGGCCTGCCGTTGCGTGTAGGGATCGTCAACTCACCGCCGGCGGTGGAGGTGGGCTCGTCGACGTTTCTCACCGTCGCTCTGTCTCGGCCCGCGCGCGTGCAGCCGCTCACTTCCGCGCCCGCGCCGCGCGAGCGCTACCCGGCGCGCGTCGAGGAGGCCGGACGGCAGCGGATCCCGTGGCTCGCGCCCCTCGAGCCCGGGCGTTATCGGGTCGTCGTCCGTGCTTCGACGGGGGCGGCGATCAAGAGGAGCAAGCCTGTCGAGATCCTCGTGCGCGACCCGGAGCAAGGAGTGATGGTGGGGCCCCCGCTCCGGCCACCGCCGCCCGGAACGACGGGCGCAGCGGGCTGGCTGCGCATCTTCGCCCCCGTGTTCCTCGGCCTCGTAACCGTGGCCGCGTTCTGGGTAGCCGCTAAGATCGAGCGGTGAGCCAGGCGACCACGCTCGAGGACCAGATCAGGGAGGCCCTCGAGCTCATCCGGCCGGCCATCCAGATGGACGGCGGCGACATCCGTTTGGATCGGGTCGAGGGTGGCGTGGTGACGGTGCAGCTCTTCGGGACGTGTGAGAGCTGCCCGATCTCCCCCGTGACCCTCAAGCAGGGTGTCGAGCGGATACTGCGCGAGCGCGTACCGGGGGTCACCGAGGTCATCGCCGTCGAGGCCTGACGCAAGCCTTGGACGTCGACGCGCTCACGACGGGCGTTATCGCCGGAGAACGCCTCGCAATCGCTCGCCTGATCTCGCTGGTCGAGGACGGGGGCGACGCGCTCGCTCCCGCGATGAAGATCCTCTATCCGCACACGGGGACCGCTTACACCGTGGGCGTGACCGGGGCCCCGGGGGCCGGGAAGTCCACCTTGACCGAGCGGCTCGTCGCGCACGCGCGCTCCGCGGGACACAAGGTCGGCGTCCTCGCGATCGACCCGTCGAGCCCGTTCTCGGGTGGAGCGCTGCTCGGCGACCGGGTGAGGATGCAGAGCCACGCGACCGATCCCGACGTGTTCATCCGGTCGATGGCGACGCGCGGGCATCTCGGCGGCATCTCGCTCGCGACGCCCGAGGCGGTGCGCGTGCTCGATGCCGCGGGCAAGGACATCGTGATCGTCGAGACGGTCGGCGTCGGGCAAGCCGAGGTCGAGATCACCGACGCGTGCGACACGACCCTGGTCGTCGTGAACCCGGGATGGGGCGACGCGGTTCAAGCGGCCAAGGCGGGGCTAATGGAGATCGCCGACGTGTTCGTCGTGAACAAGGCGGACCGCGCGGGGGCGCGCGACGCGGTCAGAGAGCTCAAGCAGATGCTAGAGATGTCGCAAGGCGAGTGGATACCCGACGTCGTGCCGACGATCGCTACGAAGGACGAGGGCCTCGCCGACCTGTGGGGCGCGATCGAGAAGCATCGTGCGTATCAGGAGGAGCACGGGCGCCTGGAGGCCCGTCGCACCCGCAGGGTCGAGCGGGAGATCCGAGAGATCGTCGCCGCGCGCCTCCAGGACCGGGTCCAAGCGCAGGCGCGGGACCTGCTCGCCGAGCTGACGCGCGCCGTCGGCGAGCGCCGCCTCGATCCCTACGCGGCCGCGACCAAGTTGATCGACTCCCTCTGATCAGAGAGCCGGACTCACTCTTTGGGTGGAAGGAAGTCATGAGCTCCGCGTCGTAGCCCTGCGAGCCGGAAGCTCTCCGCTAGGTAGGAGGTTCGATGTGAAGATCCGAAAGCTGCTCCTCGTCACCGCGTTTGCGACCCTGATGACCGGCGCTCCCGCGCTCACCTCGCCCGCGCACGCGTGCACGGGCGAGGTATGCGACGCGATCTGTAACGTCTACTGGACGCTGCACAAGCCGTGCCCTATTCGCTAGGGATCGCGAAAAAACGCGTTGACTAGCTATCAAGGACTACCTGGGTCCTGCCGAAACCCCTGATGAGGGGAAGCACCTCCCCCGAAAAGAAACCCTCGAAGGGAGAGGCATGGACAAGGTTCGGTCGAAGGTCGCACTCGTGTTCGTCGCCGGGGCGCTCGTTGCGTCGATGGGAGCGTTGGGCGCAGAGGCCAAGCCCGGCAAGGGCAAGCACGGACCGTGCGAGCACGGCCGCCACAAGGGCAACAAGCACTGCAAGGTCGCGTCGCCGGTTCCCTCCAGCTCGGCGTCGTCGACGGAAGCGCCGACCCCGGTCCCCAGCGCGACGGCGACCAGCTAGTCACCACGGCCTCGGCGGAAGGGACCCCCCGCGATCCTCTCGAAGGTCGCGGCGTCGCTCAAACGTCGTCACCGGCCCCGCTACCCTGGGAGGAGCGGGGCCGGTGACGCGCTCTCGACGCGATCGCCCGGCCCCGGCGTGCGGCCAAGTAGAATTCCCACATGGCCGATGACCTCCAACGACGCTGGGCCGAGGGCTACGAGAACGCCACGGTGCGCGACGACGTCGACTTCGACACGCTGTCGAGCGTCGAGATCGATCCCCTGTACGGGCCTCCCAACGGAGTCGATCCGGAGATAGGCGTCCCGGGCGAGTGGCCCTACACCCGGGGGATCTACCCGACCGGGTACCGGGGGCGCCTCTGGACGATGCGCCAGTTCGCCGGCTTCGGCACCGCGGAGCAGACCAACGAGCGCTACAAGTTCCTCCTGGACCACGGCCAGACCGGGCTATCCGTCGCGTTCGACATGCCGACGCTGATGGGCCGCGACTCCGACGACCCTCATTCCCTCGGCGAGGTCGGCCGGTGCGGCGTCGCCGTCGACTCGCTCGCCGACATGGAGACGCTGTTCTCCGGCATGGACCTCGAGGCGATCACGACCTCGATGACGATCTCCGGCCCGGCCCCCATGCTGTTCGCGATGTACATCGCGGCGGCGAAGAAGCAGGGGGCCGACGTGTCGAAGCTCGGCGGCACATGTCAGACCGACATCCTCAAGGAGTACATCGCTCAGAAGGAATGGCTGTTCCCGCCGGAGCCACACCTCCGGCTCACCGCCGACATGATGCAGTACTGCGCGGAGAGCGTGCCGAAGTACCATCCTCTGTCGATCTCCGGCTATCACATCCGCGAGGCCGGCTCGACGGCAGTGCAAGAGCTTGCGTTCACGCTCGCATCCGGTTTCGCACACGTCGAGCTGGGCGTGCGCAGGGGCATGGACGTCGACGACTTTGCGCCCGGGCTCTCGTTCTTCTTCAACTCGCACGTCGACTTCTTCGAGGAGATCGCCAAGTTCCGCGCCGCCCGCAAGATATGGGCGCGGTGGATGAAGGAGCGTTACGGCGCCCAGAAGGAGCGGTCGTGGATGCTGAAGTTCCACACGCAGACCGCCGGATGCTCGCTGACCGCTACGCAGCCCTACAACAACGTCGTGAGGACCGCGACCGAGGCGCTCGCCGCCGTGCTCGGCGGGACACAGTCGTTGCACACGAACTCGCTTGACGAGGTGCTCGCGTTGCCCACCGACGAGGCGGTCGAGATCGCGCTGCGGACGCAACAGGTGATCGCGTACGAGACGGGAGTGACCAACGTCATCGACCCGCTCGGTGGCTCGTGGTTCGTCGAGGCGCTCACGAAGAAGACCGAGGACGCGGCCGAGGCGTACTTCGCCCAGATCGACGAGCTCGGCAACGGCTCGATCCTCGACGGCATGCTCGCCGGCATCGAGCAGGGGTTCTTTCAGAAAGAGATGGCCGACGCCGCCTACAAGTACCAGCAGCTCCTCGAGAAGGACAAGAAGGTGATCGTCGGCGTGAACCGCTTCACCCGCACGATCCAGCAGATGCCCGAGGTGCTCGTCATCTCGCCCGAGATCGAGGAACGCCAGAACAAGGCGGTCGCCCAGGTCCGCGCCAACCGCGACGGAAAACGCGCGGACGACGCCATCGAAGCGCTCAAGGAGATGGCGGCCGACGAATCGCAGAGCTCGATCCCCGTGCTCGTCGAAGCGGCCGAGGCGTACGTGACGCTCGGCGAGATGGTCGAGACGTTGAAGGGATGTTGGGGCGTCTACACCGAGCCCCCCATGTTCTGACGTCCGAGGCTCCGCCCTACCCGCAGCCGATCCCCGTCGCCGCCTGATAATCGGCGGCCATCGTCGCGCCCTGAACGGTGACGGGTGTCCGTGACCACGCCACTCGAGCTCGTAGGTATGCCACCCCCCTTCGGGGTACCGGCCCAAACGAACGACATCCCGGTCGACGACGTCGAGCCGTCCGGGCACGCGACCGGGCTCCCTCCCGGGGCCATTACCTTCCTCGTGTCGCGTGTAACGCGGAACTCCATATCTTGCTCATGTGGTTGCTGACGCACATGGTGTGGTGCTGAGACTGAGTCCTTGCACCCGCGCCGATCTCTCGTCCGGCCCCTACGTGCGGCCGGCCCCTCCCGTGCGGGCGGCCCCGGCTCGTACGGAGTCCAGTCGGCTCGGAACCATCTAGCGCTCTGGTCCTTGGCGAGCATCACGTGCCAGTGATGCTCGTGCACGAGGCGGTGATGGGTCCTACAGATCAAGGTCAGGTTGTCGACGTCGGTGGGCCCATGGGGCCACTGCACGACGTGATGCGCATCGGTCCCGAGCCTGCTCCCGCAGTTGGGAAAGGTGCAGCGAAAGCCGTCGCGGTGCTCGACCTCGCGCCGTAGCCACTTCGGGATCAGGCGTGAGGTCATGCCGATGCCGATGACCCCTCCGCTCTCTCCGTGGATCACGGTCTGAAGCCTCGAGTCACAGCACAGCCGGGACACGACTTCGGGAGCGAGCACCTCTCCCCTGGAGCTCACCCCGTTTGTCTCACCCGAGACGAGCGCGGACAGCGGTGCGTGGATCACCACCGTCGCCCGATCGGCATCCCGGTCCTCTGCGATCGACCGCCCCGCCAAGAGATCGAGAGCATCGGCCCGGCGCGCCTCCAGACGCTCGTCGTCCTCGAGCGCTGCGTCGTCGTCCTGGGCGTAGTCCTCGGGCGACGCGGGGAGCCTGGATGCGATGCGATCTAGCGCGGTGGTCACCCGGATGCCCATGTCGGCGGGAAGCCGGGCATAGAGGTTCACATAGGCCCGGTCCATCTCCCACCACCACTTCACCGAGCGCTGCCGCTCGGCCTCCTGGGTGTCCTCTCTTGCGATGCGGATGGCCTCGTCCGCGCGCTCGCGAATCGATGCGATCGACACCCGCATGGCCCACGACAAGAGCCTGGACTCCGATTCGTCGACTGCTCCTGCGAGACGGGTGAGCTCGACGACCTCGTCGACAGACAGCCGGCCCGAGACGAACGCCGCCTCGACGACCGGCAGCCGATCGAGCGCCCACGCGCATGCCACCCAGCGGCGCGCCTTGTAGGTCGTGATCCCGAGATGAAGCGACAGCCAATGGGGGAAGTCGCGACAGTCGTCCTGCATCCACACCCGATGGAGCTGACACGCGACGATCGCCCGAAAGCGCTCCCGTTGAAGCTGGTTGACCGCGGCCGTAGTGGCGTCGAGCGCCGCGACCACCTCTTCTGTGGTGCGCTCCTCGCCACCCGCGAGCGCGACGAGATCGTCATAGGAATCGAGCGACTCGGCGACATCGTCGTCGTGACCGACGAGCGCGTCACCAATAGCGGATTCGACTCCGTAGCCCATCGAAGAATCGGTGAGCCCGTCGTCCCAAGGAGGGGTGGACTCGTCGTGCGCCAGAGCTGCGCGGCGGGGCATGACCTTCACGTAAGTGACCTCCAGACCCCCTCCTCGCCAACGCACCGGCAACTCGCTGCCAGAGCGCGGCCCCTAGAACCAATGGGGATCTGACCTGCTCACGATACCGAACACATGTTCGCCATGTCAATAGGGAAGGTGTGGCGCGTATCACAACTGATCAACCGAACCCGTCAAAGATGCTTTCGAAATGAGATCGATCGTCGCTCGTAACCCATGTGCTTCTCGTAGAAGGAAACCGACACGGGACTCGACCAGTAGGTGTCGAGTGCGACGACGGTGGCGCCGCGGTCGCGGCCCCACTCTTCCGCCGCGCGCAACAACGCGCCGCCGACGCTTCGCCGCCAGTAAGGGCGCTCGACCACGAGGGCGTCGACGGCCATGCGGACCTCCGCAAGCTCTGCCACGAACTGAGCTTCCGCGCCGGCAGGCGGGAGCTCGATGTGAGCCTCCACGAACCCGGCGACCACGCCGTCGATCTGCGCGACGCGCGCGAACGTACCCTCGACTGCGCCGGCCTCCGTAGAGATGCGTTCGACGTCGACGCGCGACGGCACGCGGAACGCGTCCGGGTCGAGGTCCGTGTAGAACTCGGCCGCGTCGAGCCAGATGTCAGCGAGCCGCGCGCCATCGGTCG
>DATBND010000358.1:0-1600 GCA_036554505.1 Actinomycetota bacterium
CGGTAGATGCCGCCTCTCTGGCCGCTTCCGGCCTCGGGGCCGAGGCCGGGCGGCCGGTCGTCGTCCGGGCCACAGGCAACCGCCAGCAATGCGAACGCCACGAAAATCGAGCCCAGCAAGGGCCTCCGTCTCATGCGACTCCCCCTTCGGCCGGTGGGTACTACAGGTGTAGTAGGAGCCCAACCTACTACTGGTGTAGTAGGCCTGTCTACTACTGTTGTAGTAGGTGCCTTCCGGGCGGGGGTGGAGGGAAAGAAGCGCGGCGACGAGCCGCCGGGCGCGTCCCGTCACGGCGAACTCGTTGCTGAAAACCTCGCTGAGCGACTACTGGAGCAACGAGTTCGAGCTGAAGTCATGCCGAGAAGCTGGCCCCTCGTCGCTGCCGGGGTTTGGGTCTTGCCCCTCGAAGAACGGCCGCGTCCGGCGCGGCTAGGGCTTGCCGGTGAAACGCAGGATGTCGATCCCCCGGTTGTAGTCGACCGAGTAGAGGATCTCGTCGGTGACCCAGTATGGCGCGGACGCCGCGCTCGCCAGCGCAACGAAGTAGCCGACCTCCGAGATCTGGCCCTTCTTGCTGACGTCGAGGAAGCGGGTCCCGTGCTCGTACCAATCCATCGCGACGAGGCCGCCGTTCTCGTACGTCGGGTGTGTCTCGAACCAGTGCGCGCAGAACGTGTTCGCCGGCATGTCGCCGTCGGTGGGCAAGCCGTTTTCCATCGCAAGCTCGTCGACCATCTTGAACGTGTGGTGCTTGCGCCAGCCCTTCGTGTCCCACGTCATGAACTGGCCCGAGCCCGCGTCGCCGCAGTTGCCCGTCGTCTCGCCGCCGACCAAGAGGAAGCGCGCCTTGCCCTTCTGCGGCCACAAGTTGCCGTGGATGTAACGGCCGTCGTCGTTCGCACCCATCGCGATCACCTTGGGGTGAACGGGGTCCTTGCGAGCGTCGAGGAAAAGGATCGGTTGCGTCGACGTGACGACGAGGCCGGGCGCGATCTCGGTGACGTCGTGACCGCCGTCCGGGGCCGCCGTCTTCTCGGCCCAGTCCCCGACGACCTTCGGCGCGGTGGGGTCACGCAGGTCGATGATCACTCCCTCGGAGCCGTACGCGTACTTGCACTTGAGGATGCAGCTGACCGTGTGCTCGTCTGCTCCGACCAGAGTCGCGGTGATCGTCGGGTTCGATTTGTCCTCGACGTTGATTACGTAGACGTCGCCGAGCGTCCCGACCAGGAGCACCTTGCCGTTCGTGTCGACGTCCTCCTCGGCAAACTGCGGTTGCTGCGGCAGAGGCAGCGTCCCGACGCGCGCAGGGGCCTCCGGGGACGAGACGTCGTAGATCGAGAGATAACGAGAGGTCGTGACGTAGAAGTACTTGCCGACGAGGCGGGCGCCGGCTCCGTCGGTCTCGATCGGTAGCGTCGAGATCCATTCGACGTTGTCGGTGGCGAAGTAGCCGGGACCAGGCTCGGCCGCGACCGGGCCGGTCGCCTGAAGCGCGCCGACGAGGGACAACGCGCCGAGCACGGCCGCGATGCGCCTTCGGCCGGACGTAGCACGCGCGCGCGACATCTCCACCCTTTCGTCGGGCATCAGCTGGTAC
>DATBND010000405.1:0-5480 GCA_036554505.1 Actinomycetota bacterium
GTTCACGCGCTCGTCTCCTGCACTTGCATCGACGGAGCCGGGACGCGCCCGGGGGCCGCGGCCTCCTCGGCCTCCAGCCTCTCGACCTCGTCGGCCAGCCGCCCGAGCCTGACCCGCAGTGCGAGCAGCCAGGCGAACAGCAGCGTGAACGCGACGAGCGCGGTGAAGAACGCGAGTAGCTCGGGGCTCCCCAAGCCCGACTCGCGCTGCAGGTCGGCCGGCGTGGGGCCGATCGGGTGGAGGGTTCGCCACCAGTTGACGGAGAAATGCACGATCGGCACGTCGACGAAGCCGACGATGCCGACCACCGCGGCGAGACGCCCGGCCCGGCCCGGCTCGGTGACGAGGTTGCGCAGGAACAGGTATCCGACGTAGGTCAGCCAGAGGACGAGCGTCGAGGTGAGCCGGGCATCCCATTGCCACCACGTCCCCCACACGGGGCGAGCCCATATCGGCCCGGTGACCAAGACCAGCGTGGTGAAGATGACGCCGAGCTCGGCGGCCGATTGGGCGAGCAGGTCCCAGCCGCGCGCCCTCGTCCGCAGGTAGGCGATCGACGCGACGAACACGATCGCGAACCCGAGGTAGGCCAGCCACGCGGCCGGCACGTGCACGTAGAAGATCCGCTGGAGCTGGCCGCCCATCGCAGCCTGAGCCTCTCGCGCGACGAAGAAGACGAACACGAGCGCGAGCGCGATCGAGGCCCACGCGGCGACGCCGAGCAGGGTCAGGGATCGGGGCGAGGAGCGAGGATGTGCTGAGGTTGCCATCGGCGCCGAAAGGTTACTAAGGTCTCGCCGGCTATGGCACCTCCCGCCGACTCCCGACATCCCACGCACCCCGCGCCTGCCGTGCAGCAGCCTCCGGCCGGCCAACCTCGGCTCGGCTTCACCGCGCCGGTGTTCCCCTTCGACGTGCGAGAGACGTGCGAGATCGCCCGCGCGGCCGAGGATCTCGGCTACACCGACGCATGGGTGGCCGAGGTCGGCGGCACCGATGGCTTCGCGGTCGCCTCGGCCCTCGGGGTCACGACGTCGAAGCTTCGCATCGGGATCGCGATCGTCCCCGCGTACTCTCGCCCGCCGGCGCTCATTGCGATGGGGGCAGCGGCGGCGCAGCAGGCCTCGGGCGGGCGCTTCTGCCTCGGCATCGGTGCGTCGTCGCCCGCCATCGTCGAAGGCTGGATGGGCCTGGCGTACGAGCGACCCTTCGTGCGGGTGAAGGAGACGGTGGAAGTCGTCCGCAGCGCGCTGAACGGCGACAAGGTCGACTACTCCGGCGAGACGCTGCACGTCAAAGGCTTTCGCCTCGAGGCCCCGCCCGAGCACCGCGTGCCGATCTTCCTGGCGGCGCTGGGGCCGCGCATGCTCTCGCTGGCGGCGGAACGCGCCGACGGCGTCGCGCTGTTCCTTGCGAGCGAGGAGGGCGTGCGCATCGCGGCGAAGGCCGCGCCTGGCCGCGAGGTCCTCGCGCGCATCATGTGCTTCGTCGACCAGCCGCGCGACGAGGTCCGTGAGTTCGCCCGCTGGCTCATCAACCCTTACCTGGCCGTGCCGGGCTACAACCGCTTCGTCGCCGAGCAGGGGTTCGAGGACGTCGCGCGCGCGGTCGGTGAGGCGTGGCGCAACCGCGACCGCAAGGCGGGCCTCGCCGCCATCCCGGACGAGCTCATCGATGCCCTCGTCATCAACGGCTCGCCCGGCGAATGCGCCGAGCGGATCGCTTCGTTTCGCGACGCCGGCCTCGACACGCCGGTGATGATGTTCCTGCACACCAAGCTGTCGCGGGACGCGATCAAGAAGTCGCTTACGGACCTCGCCACGGCCTAAGGACCACTGGCTAACTCGGGTTCACTCGGTAGCCCGCATCCGACGCCACTCCGTGCCGTCGGCGGGGGACCGCCACGTTGGTGCTGTGGGAAACGAGCGGTCCCGCGACCCCCGCGAGCCCAGATCTGACAGCGTGCCGAACCTGGCGTGCGGCTCCCGCCGGAAAGCGCGAAAGTCCACCCCATGGCAGAGCGGCGGCGCCCGAAGGCAGAGACAGGGGCGGGACCACGTGACTTGGTCCCAAGCTCCCGGCTGCAGTCGTGGCGGAGCCGGCGCCAGAGGGAGCGGCGCGACCGCGAGGTCACCGAGGGGCTCCGCCGGATCGCCTTCCCCGTCTACGGCCTGCCGGCCGCATGGGAGGCCCGGCGAACGGTGGGCGGCTCGAGCTGGGGCGGGCCGACCGGCGTCGTGGGCGTCACGCTCAGTCACGAGATCGGAGACGGTGCGCGCTCGCTCGAGGTCCGAGTCACGACCCGCTTCGCCCACACGTCGGGCGTCGAGGATCTCGAGGAGGAGGTCGAGATCGATTTCGGCCTACGCTCGCCCGACGAGCAGGGCTCGGACCGGACGCGTCTCGAGTGGATGCGGATGCGGATCCCGGTCGAAGGGGAGCGCACCGACTTCGAGGTGATCGCCGGGCGCGAGGGGCAATGGGGCGCAGTCGGAGCGGTCGGCGAGGTCGCCGTCGCTATCGAGGTGCGGAACTTTGCGATGGCGGACGTGGTGCTCGAGCGGGTCACCGACATCGAGCCGTACCTCGCCGGCTCCCTCTAGCCGACTCCCTATTCGACGACGAACTCGAAGGCGAGCGCGCCGACGATCGAGAAGATGACGTCGTAGCCGATCAGGATCACGAACCAGCCGCGCGAGGCGACGGCCTCGAGCCCCTCGCCCGACAACAGGTCGGCGGTCAGCTGCGTGCCGGCGATGAAGATCGGGACGAGCACCGGAAGAGCGAGGATCGGCAGCATCAGCTCGCGGCTCTTCGTCTGGGCCGCCAGGGACGCGAACAGCGTGCCGACGGCGACGAAGCCCAAGTCGACGAGGACGAGGACAAGCGCGAGGACGAACCACTTCGCACCGAGGTCGAAGGTGAACAACAACGCGAACACCGGCACGACGAATAGCTCGACTGCGACGAGATAGAGCAGGTTCGCGATCGCTTTCGACAGATACAGACCGGAGCGATCGACCGGAGCGAGTAGCAACGCGTCGATCGCTCCCTCCTCGCGTTCGACCTCGAACGTGCGAGCGAACCCGATGAGGCCGGCGAACAAGATCGTCACGTAGAGAAAGCCGGCGAGGACGTCGGCCATTGCGACCGCGCCCACCGGAAGGTCGATGCGGTCGCCGAGACGAGCGCCGCCGGGAAGGACGAATGCGAGCAACAACGTCACCGCGAAGGCGAACGCGAGCATCGGCGGGAGCGTGTCGCGTCCGCGCGCCTCTGTCTTCAGGTCCTTGCGCGTCAGCGCGAGCGTCTTCGACGCGAACCCCGCACTCGCGCTCACGGTTGCGTCTCCATCTCGTCGGGAACCGGCTCGGACGAGTGGGGGCCGGTGCGAAGTCGATGACTGACGACGCGCGCCTGGCGCAAGACGATCCCGGCGTCGGAGTACTCCTTGAGTCGTTTCGCTCCGTGCGTCGCTATGAGCGCCACGCGTCCCGGTCTGCGCCAGCGCTGCACCGCCGACGACACGCGGTCGGCCGCGTCGTCGTCGAGGTTCGCGTAGGGCTCGTCCAGTAGAAGGACGGCGGGATCGTGCACGAGCGCGCGGGCGATGGACACGCGGCGCTTGAGCCCGGCAGAGAGCGCGTCCACGCGCGACGTCGCTCTGTCCGCGACATCGAGCTCGTCGAGTAGCTCGGCGGCCCTCGAAGCCGGCGCGTCGTAGAGACGCGCGAAGAGCTCGAGGTTCTCTCGCACCGTGAGGCGCCCGTAGAGGCCGGGGTCGTGCCCTGCGTAACCCACCAGCCGCCGCCACGCCTCGTTGCCGAGCTCGACGCGCACGTCGCCGGCGCGGACCTCGCCGCGCGTCGGCCGCACGAACCCCGCGACGACCTTGAGCAACGTCGACTTCCCCGACCCGTTGGGCCCGAACAGGCCCGTCACGCCGTCGACGAGCTGCAGGTCGACGCCGTCGAGTGCCAGCGTCCGGCCGTAGAGCACCCTGACGTCGTCGATGCGGATCACGACGCAGGCTCGCGTTCGGTCAACTGTTCCTTCAGCCGGGCACGCTCCCGCTCCCATGCGTCGCGCTCGACGCGTCCCGCTTCGTAGTCGAGGTCGAGCCGCGCGATCGCCGTCATGACCGCGTCGCGATCGGGACCCTTGCGCGGCCGGGACCGCGAGCTCGTCGTGCGCCTCGTGCGTGTCCACGCGAACGCACCTCCGGTCACGAGAACCAGCGCGAACGCGCCGACCCCAATGATCAGCGCTGCCGGAACGCCGGCCTCGGCGATGGCGACGACCTCCAGACGGTCGCCGGAGTCGAGAGACTCGTCGCTCGTCCAGACGCGGTACGTGGTGCCCTCGATCGTTCGTTCGTCGTCCTCGGTCAACCGATTCGTCTCGAGGGTCAATGGGGGACGCGTATGGATCGAGAGCTCTTCGGTCGGATAGAGGATCGGCCGTGACAGGTCGCGTTGCGCGGCCGGGTCGGGCAGCCGGTACGAAAACGTCGTGGCCGTCGGCCCCGGCGGGATGGCGATCGTCGCCGCGAAGCCGAACTCCGCGGGGACGAGCTCGGGGATGTCGAGATCCGATTCGAGGACCTGCACCTGCTCGGCCCCCCCGGGCAAGGCGAACCCGATGGACGGCGCCCGCTCCGACGGGGCATCTGTGTCTGCACCGCGACCGATGTAGGCACGATCGCTCGAGTTCTCGAATGCCACCGCCTCGATCGCGGAGACCCCGTCGTCCCCCGGGATAAGGAAGAGGTCGTCGCGCGTGATCGTGATCACGGTCGGGTCGGTCGTCGTCTCCCACACTCGCAGCGTGGCCTCGATCACCGGTGGCGTGGTGGTGTCGGGTGGGAGCTGCACGGGCCGGCCCACGAACAGCCCACCCTGGAAGAACGCGTCCACTACGTAGAAGCGGTCGTCACCGGTTGCGAGCCCTCGGAACGAGAACCTCCCGTCGTGGCCGGTCGACGCGGTGGCTCGTTCTCGGTCGCTCCCGTCCTCGTCGGCCCCGACGAGCACGACGCGCGCGCCCGAGCGCGGCTCGCCGGTGTTGCCGTCGATGACTTGGCCCCGGATCGTTCCCGTATCCGCCGCGTTGGCGGGACCGACGTAGACCAATCCCGCAGTCGCTAGAGCGAATGTGATCAGGTACCGCATCGCTCGCACGTCCGCCCGGGGACGCGCGGCGTGCCGCAGGTCGGACATTCCTCGAGCGAGGCCGCGGCGCGTGGCGAGTCGTCCTGCAGGCGCGCTCTTATGGCCGCGATCTCCGCCTCTAGCGATTCGTCGATCGTCCCTCCGGAGCCGCGCAAGGCGTCGAGCTCCACGAGCGCGGCGGCCGCCTCGGCTTCGTATTCGTGCCGCAGCGCGGCGAAATCGACGTCCGACAGCTTGCCCGCGTCGCGTTCGTCCTCCATGTCGAGGATAGCGGTCAGGGCGGCGCGCTTGCGTCCGACGAGGTCGGCG
>DATBND010000055.1:0-2580 GCA_036554505.1 Actinomycetota bacterium
GATCGCGGCGTTGCGCTTCGCCGCGTCGGTCTCGGACGACAAGCTCTCGATTTTCTTGTCGAGATCGCTGTCGGAGAGCCGGAGCGCGTTCCAGCTACCGTACTTCGCATCCCGGGCGTGGAACAGGAAGGAAAAGATGTACTCCGAGTCGAACGTCGGGACGCCCCAGCCGATGAGGAAGAACTCCGTCTCGGGCGGATTCTTCTGGACGAGCGGGAAGTGCAGAGTTTTCGACTGGGATACCAGGTTCACCTTGATACCGATCTGGCCCAGCATGCCGACCGTCGCCTGGCAGATGCCCTCGTCGTTGATATAGCGGTCGTTAGGGCAGTGCAGCGTCAGCTGGAAGCCGTTCGGGTATCCCGCCTCTGCAAGCATCGCTTTCGCCCGGTTGACGTCCGGAGCCGGCGCCTTGTCGAGCTCTGGCGTCCAGCCGTTGACGAACGGCGGCATGATCACGCCGGTCGGTACAGACTGGCCCCGCATCACGACCCGCTGGATCGCGGCGCGGTTCACCGCCATGTTCATGGCCTGGCGAACCTTCTTGTCGGCAAGCGGATTCTTGCCCTCGACATTGTCGGTCTTCAGGTCCCTCGAGCCGACGTCCATGCCGAAGAAGATGGTCCGGTTCTCAGGTCCGGCGGTGACGCGCAGGTTGGGCGTGCCCTTGAGCCGCTCGATGTCCTGCACGGGCACGTCCTGCACGAAGTCCACCTCGCCCGAGAGGAGCGCCGCGACACGGGTCGCGTCCGACTTGATGGGCGTGTAGATCAGCTCCGAGATCTCGAGCGGCACGTCAGCGCCCTTGCCCCAATAGGCGTCGTTGCGCCGCATCACGGTTCGCACGTCAGGCTCCCGGCTGACGAGCACGAAGGGCCCGGTGCCATTCGCGTTGCGGACCGCGAAGTTCTCGTCCTTGTTCTTGAAGTCCTGCGGCTTCGTCGTGTTGTTCGCCTCGGACCACTCCTTGTCCATGATGAACGTGTTCGTCAGGTTCGCGACGAGCAGCGGATTGGGGCCCTTGGTCTTTACGTGGACGGTTGCCTCATCGACCTTGGTCACGCTCTCGACGGAGGTCAGGAGACCCTTCATGTCGGACGTGGGCGCCATGGCCCGCTGGAGCGAGAACACCACGTCCTCGGCGTTGAAGGCGTTGCCGTTGTGGAATTTGACCCCCTCGCGGATCTTAAATTCCCAGACCGTCTTATCGCTCTCGAGCACCTTCCACGAGGTCGCAAGAGCCGGGACGATCGCGCCCTTCTGATCCCGGATCACCAGCGGCTCATAGATGTGATGGTTGAGGGCGTGCGTCGGGCCCTCGTTCTGGGCGTGCGGATCGAGCGTGAGAGCGTCGCCCGACCGCCCCCAGCGCACCGGACGCGCATCGGCACCAAAGGTCGTGAACAACGTCGCCGCGCAGAGGGCGGCGGCAAACGCCAGTCGGTTGGCTGACATGTCCGTGTTCCTCTCTCGTGTCGATCTGTGGATCGTCGGCAGTCCGGCGCCACCTGGGGCAGCATAGGGCCGCCCCGCGCGGCTGTCATCGGGTCGGCTCCACCAAACTCACGGCCATGTGCCGGCTGCGCAACCCTTTCGCGGAGCGGGAACGACCTCCATTTCTACCGGATTATCCTGGCGCGCTGGAGCCCGCGATGACCGTCCACTTTCCGTTCGACAATTCCTATGCCCGGCTGCCGGACCGCTTCTTCGCGCGGGTCGAGCCGACCGCCGTGGCTGCGCCAAGGCTGATCAAGCTGAACCGGCAGCTCGCCGCGGACCTGCGCCTCGATGCCGATTGGCTCGCGAGCCCCGAAGGTACTGAGATTCTCGCCGGCAAGCGCGTGCCCGAGGAGGCGGAACCGATCGCCATCGCGTATGCGGGCCATCAGTTCGGAAACTTCGTGCCGCAGCTCGGCGACGGACGCGCCATCCTGCTCGGAGAAGTCCTGGACCGGGATGGCGTCCGCCGCGACATCCAGCTGAAAGGGTCGGGCCCGACGCCGTTTTCACGCCGCGGTGATGGACGTGCGGCGCTTGGGCCGGTTTTGCGCGAGTACGTGGTCAGTGAGGCTATGGCGGCGCTCGGCATCCCGACCACCCGCGCGCTCGCGGCCGTGACCACGGGAGAGACGGTCATCCGCGAGGAGCTTCTTCCGGGCGCGGTCCTGACCCGGGTGGCCTCGAGCCACATCCGCGTCGGCACGTTCCAGTTCTTCGCTGCCCGCGGCGACGTCGAGGGCTTGCGCGTCCTCGCGGACCACGTCATCGCGCGGCACTATCCCGACGCCGCTGACGGCGAGCACCCGTACCGTGCGCTCCTGGAGCGGGTCGTCGCCCGGCAGGCCGACCTCGTGGCGCAATGGCTCCTGGTCGGGTTCGTTCACGGCGTCATGAACACCGACAACATGTCGGTGGCCGGCGAGACAATCGACTACGGTCCCTGTGCCTTCATGGACGCCTACGATCCGGCGACAGTGTTCAGCTCCATCGACCAGGGCGGCCGCTATGCCTACGGCAACCAGCCCCGCATCGCGCTGTGGAACCTCACGCGGCTCGCCGAGGCCCTTCTGCCGCTCCTCG
>DATBND010000062.1:0-15818 GCA_036554505.1 Actinomycetota bacterium
CGGACGAGCGCCGGATCCGCCAGCTCATGTCGACCGTGAGCGCGGTGCGCGACTACGTGATCGGCTCCGAGGTGAGCTTCCACGACGACTTCGCGTCGCTGTCCGAGCTCCCGACGAGCCCGCGGCCGGATCCTGCGCCTCGCCTGTGGATCGGGGGCCGGGGAGAGGACCTCTTGCGATTCGCCGGCGAGGTCGCCGACGGTTGGAACGCGTGGGGCGGGACGGCGGAGACCTTCGCTCGGGATGCGGGCGCGGTCGTGCGCGCGGCCGGAGACCGGGCGATCGAGCTCTCGTGGGGCGGACAGATGATCCTGGCCGAGACCGATGCCGCCGCCCGCCGCAGGCTCGGCGACCGGGACCCGCGCGACTTCATCGTCGGGGGGCCCGAGGAGGCGACCCGTCGGCTGCTCGAGGTCGTCGAGGCGGGGGCCCGGCACCTCATCGTCGCCTTCCCGAACGCCGGTGACCCCGAGCCCTACGAGCTCCTCGGGGGCGCGGTCCTCCCGGCCTTGATGGGGGCCTGATACCCCCGGGGGGTATACTCCTGGCGATGAGCACCGACACCCACGCTCCTCCCGAGGAGATGACTTTCGCCGTCCGAGGGATGACGTGTGCCGCCTGCGCCCGCCGCGTCGAGCGCGCGCTGTCCGGACATCCCGGAGTGCGCTCCGCGGGCGTGAACCTGGCGCTCGCGCAGGCGACCGTCGTCGCCGAGTCACCCGTGGATCCGGTCTCCCTTCGCGACGCGGTGGAGGAGCACGGTTACGAGCTCGTCGTCGCCGAGACGCGCGCGACCGACGACGCGCCCACCGAGGACGACGCCGAGACGCGCGCGTGGTGGCGCCGGTTCGCTTTTGCGGCGCTGCTCACCGCGCCCGCCCTCGCGCTGGCCATGTTCGGCCCCGACGCCGCGTGGTCCCGGTGGCTTCAGCTCGGGCTCGTCGCGCCGGTCGAGTTCGGCGCGGGCCGGATCTTCTTGCTGAGAGCGGCGCGCCACGCGCGCCACCGGGCGACGAACATGGACACTCTCGTGGCGCTGGGGACTCTCGCGGCATTCGGCTATTCCATCTATGCACTCCTGCGCGACGGGCACGTGTACTTCGAGACGGCCGGCGTGATCATCACGTTCTTGTTGCTCGGCAAGTACTTCGAGCACCGCTCGAGGACCCGGGCCGCGCGCGCGATCAGAAGCCTCATGGAGCTCGGCGCGAAGCACGCGACGGTCGCGCGCGACGGGGCGGACATCACCGTTCCCATAGACGCCGTCGTGGTGGGCGACCTGGTGCGCGTGCGCCCCGGCGAGAAGGTCGCGACCGACGGGATCGTGCGAGAGGGAACGGCCTCGGTCGACGAGTCGATGCTCACCGGCGAGTCGATGCCGGTCGACAAGGCCCCCGGTGCCGAGGTCTTCGGAGGAACGGTGAATCTCTCCGGAGCGCTGATCATGGAGGCGACGCGCGTCGGGTCCGGGACGGTGCTGGCCCAGATCGGCCGGTTGATCGAGCGCGCCCAGCGCACCAAGGCCCCGATCGAGCACGTCGCCGACCGCGTCGCGTCGGTCTTCGTTCCGGTCGTGATGGTCGTCGCCGGGCTCACGTTCGGCGCGTGGATGGTGTCGGGCCGGTCGTTCGAGAGCTCGCTGTTGATCGCGGTCTCGGTGCTGATAATCGCCTGTCCGTGCGCGATGGGCCTCGCGACGCCGGCGGCGATCATGGTCGGCACCGGACGTGGCGCGCAGCTAGGGATCGTGCTGAAGGGCGGCGAGGTCCTCGAGCGCGCCGGCGGCCTCGACACCGTCGTGCTCGACAAGACCGGGACCGTGACCGAAGGCCGGATGGCGGTGACCGACGTCGTGGCCGCGGACGGCGACGAGACCGGCCTCCTGCGACATGCGGCGGCGCTCGAGGTCCAGTCGGAGCATCCGATCGGCCGAGCGATCGTCGACCGAGCGATGGCGCGAGGAGTCCTCGCCCCGCGCGCGTCGACGTTCGAGTCCCATGCGGGGGGAGGCGTGTCCGGTCGCGTGCGTGATGCAGATGTGCGCGTGGGGACGCGCGCGCTGACCTCGGGCGCACGCGTCGCTCCGGAGATGGACGAGGCCGCACGCGCACTGGAGCACGCGGGCAAGACGGTCGTCTGGGTGCAGGTCGACCACACCGCGGCCGGCGTGATCGCGGTGGCGGACCGCGTCAAGCCGGAGGCGAGCCGCGCAGTCGCGCGCCTGAAGGCGCTCGGGCTCCAGGTGGTCTTGCTCACCGGCGACAACGCGACGACCGCGCGGGCGATCGGTGACGAGATCGGGATCGACCGCGTCCTCGCAGAGGTCCTGCCCGGCGACAAGGTCGCGGAGATCTCCCGCCTCCAGGCCGAGGGCCACACCGTGGCGATGGTGGGGGACGGCGTCAACGACGCGCCCGCGCTCGTCCAGGCCGATCTCGGCATCGCGATGGGGACCGGAACCGACGTGGCGATCGAGTCCGCGGACTTGACCGTCGTGCGAGGAGACCCGACGCTCGCTGCTGCGGCGATCGAGCTGTCGCGGCGAACGCTTCGAACCATCAAGGAGAACCTCTTCTGGGCGTTTGCCTACAACGTCGTGATGATCCCGGCCGCCGCGCTCGGTTGGCTGGACCCGATGCTCGCCGCGGCCGCCATGGCGTTCTCGTCGGTGAGCGTCGTCCTCAACGCTCTGAGGCTCAGACGGTTTAGCGTCTCGTGAGTGTGCGCATCTGACTTTGTCGCCGTGACCGCAGCGCCCTCGTGACCGTCGCGATCCTCGTCCGGCACGGGGCCACCGAGTGGAACGAGACGAAGCGCGCCCAGGGCCATGCCGACATCCCGTTGAGCGCGCGGGGCAGGGCTCAGGCCGCTGCGATCGGGAATGAGCTCGCCGACTGGGACATCGCGGCCGTGTACTCGAGCGATCTCGAGCGTGCGATCGCGACCGCCGAGGCCATAGCTACGCCCCACGGCCTCGAGGTGCACACCGACCCTGGCTTTCGC
Organism: Actinomycetota bacterium; assembly: GCA_036554505.1. Lineage (GTDB taxonomy): Bacteria > Actinomycetota > CADDZG01 > CADDZG01 > WHSQ01 > DATBND01. The sequence continues at coordinate 3,004 of DATBND010000062.1, forward strand.
GAGGTCGACCAGGGGGAGTGGACCGGGCTCACCACCGCGGAGATCAAGGAGCGGTGGCCGGAGCTCTGGGGGGCCGGGCGCCATTACTCGGCGCGCCCGGGCGGCGAGTCGCCGGCCCAGGTGCGCGAGCGGGCGCTCGCCGCATTGAGGCGCGTGGTGGAGGCGCACCCCGACGACATGGTGGTGATCGTCAGTCACGGAGGAACCATCCGGTGGGTCAGCGCGGAAGCGCTCGGCTACGACGACCGCGCCTCGGCGCGCATCCGCGGCTTGTTCAACGGCGGCGCCGTCACGTTGCGGGCTCGGCTCGTCGACGACCGGCTGGAGCTCGGGAACCTCACGCGCCTGGACAGGGCAAGCCCCGATCTGGACGACCCCAACCAGTAGGGTGAGCCGCATGGAGACGACGACCGGACGACGCGAGTTCCGCCGGATCGAGCGGTTTCCTCCCTACGTCTTCTCGATCGTCAACGACCTGAAGACCCAGGCGCGCCGCGCGGGTGAGGACATCATCGACCTCGGGATGGGCAACCCCGACATCCCCACGCCGGATGCGGTCGTCGACAAGCTCAAGGAGGCCGTCGACAACCCGCGCAACCACCGCTACTCGGCGTCGAAGGGCATTCCCAAGCTGCGGCGCGCGATCTGCGACCTCTACGAGCGTGCGTGGGGAGTGGAGCTCGACCCGGAGACCGAGGCCGTGGCGACGATCGGCGCCAAGGAGGGTCTCGCGCACCTCGCATGGGTGTTGCTGGGGCCGGGCGACTCGGTGCTCGTTCCCGAGCCGACCTATCCCATCCACACCTACGCCATGATCCTTGCAGGCGCGAACGTGACCACCGTGCCCCTGTCGTTCGGCTCCGACTTCTTCGCCGATCTCGTCACGGCGTACGAGCGGTCACAGCCCAAGCCGCGCGTGGTCTTGTGCTCGTTCCCGCACAACCCGACGACCGCCCTCGTGGGGCTCGACTTCTTCGAGCAGCTCGTCGAGTTCGCACGAGCACGCGACGTCATCATCGTGCACGACCTCGCCTATGCGGACCTCGTATACGACGCCGAGCGAGCACCGTCCTTGATGCAGGTGCCGGGGGCGAGGGACGTCGGCGTGGAGTTCTTCTCTATGTCCAAGTCGTACTCGATGCCGGGGTGGCGGCTCGCATTCGCGGTCGGGAACGCAGAGATCATCGGCGCGCTCACGAAGCTCAAGTCGTATCTCGACTACGGGGTGTTCCAGCCGATCCAGATCGCCGGGATCATCGCGTTGAACGACTGCACCGAGGTTCCGAAGCAGATCCGCGAGATCTATCGCACTCGCCGGGACGTCTTGTGCGACGGGCTCGAGCGCATCGACTGGCCCATCACCCGGCCCCCCGCGACGATGTTCGCGTGGGCCGAGATCCCCGAGAGCTTCCAGCCGATGGGCTCGCTCGAGTTCTCGAAGTTCCTCGTGAAGGAAGCGAAGGTGGCAGTGTCGCCCGGCGTGGGCTTCGGCCAGGCCGGCGACGCCTACATCCGCTTCGCACTGGTCGAGAACGAGCAACGCATCCGCCAAGCCCTGCGCGGCATCCGCAAGGCCCTGGCCACCCGCCAGTAGGCGACCGAAGCACCACCCCGAAGCAGTAGTAGCAAGACCATTCCAAATAGCTATGGCGTCCTCGCCTTTCGTCGACGAGTCTGGTTGCCGGCATTGGGCGATCTTCGGGGGCGTGGCGTTGGGCGAGCGGCTATTCGAGAAGTCTCTTGTCGGAGTTGTCTCCGCGTATGGCCTTGATCACGTCGCCGAGAGCACGCACGGAAATCTCACGATGAGCTCCGCGATCAACGGCCCTTGTCAGAATCAGGAGTCGCACTTGGGATGGGGCGATATCAATGGCCTCAACGTCCACTACTAGACCCGTGACCGACTTTCGAGGGCTGCTTCTCCTCCTGACGGTAGTAGCGGCGGTGACGCTGCCGGCCGGCCCGAGCGGAGCCGACACCGTCGCGCGACGAGACCGCCGGGACACCCCCGGGCCCCTCGACGTCGTAAGAGTCGAGCACAGCCATGCCCCACGAAACGAGAAGGTCGTGACGCACACCGTCTGGACGACCGGACGCTGGGGAAAGAAGGACCTGCGCAACAAGAACTCGCACATCTCCTTTTGGTTCAGTACGGACGGGGACGGCTATGCCGAGCATCGGATCCTCGTCAGCACGAAGGACGGCCGCCTCACAGCCGCTTTTCACGACTACGTGGAGGGCAGCGACTTCGCGGGGGTCGGTCCGTCCACATACCTCAGATGGACGCGTCCGAGCCGACGGAGCATCCGGGTCTTCCTGCATCGGAAGCACCTGGCGGTCGACGAATATCGGTGGTCCGTGGAGACGCTGTATAGGAAATCGTCGTCGCGTTGCCGCTTCGGCCGCCCCACGTGTCAAGACAAGGCGCCGGGAGGTCGCGGCCGCGGCCGGATCGACCATTCGTTGCGCTAGGCCGCTCTCCTAGCGCTCGAGCAGGCCGCGCAGGCAGAACGCGACGGCTTCGTCTTCCAGGGCCGGGCGCTCCGAGGGAGACGTGGGCGTCTCCAGATAGATCTCCACGAAGTGAAATATCGCGCCGAGGATGCCGTGGGCCATCAGCTCGGGGTCGCCGTGTCGGATAGAGCCTTCGCTCATTCCCTCTTTGATGTGGTTGGCGGTGTCGGCGACGACGATCTCTTGACCTCGGACGACGAAGCTCGAGAACTCCTCGTAGCGCGCGGCGATGCGCGTCAGCTCGAGGAAGCCCGGGTTCTCGCGAAAGAACGTGATCGACGCCCTGATGCCTTGCTCGATGCGCGCGACCGGATCACCGACGGTCGCGATAGCGGCTTGCTGGTAGCGCCGAAGCTCCAGCAACGAGCTCTGCAGCAGCTCGGAGAACAGCGCTTCCTTCGAGGGAAAGTACCAATAGAAGACGCCCTTGCCGACGCCGAGCGTGTCGCAGATGTCGCCAACTGTGGTGCCGTGATAGCCCTGCTCCGCGAACAGCCGGGCCCCCGCCTCGATCACCTGCTCGCGCCGCCGGGAGCCTCGCTTCGTCAGCTTCCTGTCTGCCATGTGGCTACACCCTATAGGCGACGCCGCGATCGTCTCGACGATCGCGGGAGAGTTGTAGGCTCCCGCTCCGATGGACACCGGGGCCGGCACACACAGACGCCGTGTCCTGATCATGGGCGCGGCGGGGCGAGACTTCCACAACTTCAACGTCGTGTATCGCGACGATGCATCCGTCGAGGTCGTTGCGTTCACCGCCACCCAGATCCCCGGCATCGACGATCGCAGCTATCCCGCCGAGCTTGCGGGCCCCCTGTATCCGCAGGGCATTCCGATCTTCGCCGAGGAGCGCCTCGAGACGTTGATCGCCGACCTCGACGTGGACGAGACCGTCTTCGCTTACTCCGACGTCTCGCACAACACCGTGATGCACCTTGCCTCGCGTGCTCTGGCCGCAGGGGCCAGCTTCACGCTGCTCGGTCCCGACGCCACGACGGTGGAGGCCGACGTTCCGGTCGTGGCAGTGTGCGCGGTTCGCACCGGGTCGGGGAAGTCGCAGACGACGCGCGCCGTGTCGCGCATCCTCAAGGCGGCCGGCAAGAAGGTAGCGGTCGTCCGTCACCCCATGCCGTACGGACGCCTCGTCGACCAGGTCGCGCAACGCTTCGAGACGACTCAGGACCTCGTCGACGCCGATTGCACGATCGAGGAACGTGAGGAGTACGAACCACACATCGCGCAAGGGTCGATCGTCTATGCGGGCATCGACTACGGCGAGATCCTCGCCCTCGCGCAAAAGGAGGCCGACGTCGTCGTCTGGGACGGCGGCAACAACGACCTCCCGTTCTACCGGCCCGATCTTCACATCACGGTCGCCGATCCGCTGCGCGTGGGCCACGAGACGAGCTACCACCCCGGCGAGACGAACCTGCGGATGGCCGACGTGGTGGTGATCAACAAGATCGACTCCGCCGCGGCCGGAGACGTCGAGACGCTGAAGGCGACGATCACCTCGGTCAACCCGAACGCTCAGGTGGTCGAGGCGTTCTCGCCGATCACCCTCGAGGAGGGCGAGTCGCTGCAGGGCAAGAGGGTGCTCGTGGTCGAGGACGGCCCGACGCTGACGCACGGCGAGATGACCTACGGCGCAGGGGTCGTGGCGGCGAAGCGCGCGGGGGCCGCGACTCTTGTCGATCCGCGACCGTGGGCGACGGGCACGATAAAGGACGTCTTCGACAAGTACCCGCACATCGGGACGCTCCTTCCCGCCATGGGCTACTCCGAGGTCCAACGGCGTGACCTCGCCGCCACGATCAACTCCTCGGACGCGGACGTCGTCCTGATCGCGACGCCGATCGATCTCCGAAAGATCTGCGAGCTCGACAAGCCGGCCGTGCGTGCGTCCTACGAGCTCCAGGAGATATCGAATCCCACCCTCGAGGAGGTCCTGAAGGACCGCCTCACGCTCTAGAGCGCACTAGCTGCGCGTCTCCTCCGGCGCGAGCGTCTCGGCAAGCTTACGGATGAACAGGCCGACGTCGGTGATGATCCCCATCGACTGCCACGACCCGCGGTCCATCAGCTTCGTGACCGTCGCCTGGTTGATGTCGATGCACACCAGCGGCACGGATGCCGGCAGGCAGTTCCCCGTCGCGATGCCGTGCAGCATCGTCCCGACCACGATGCAGAAACCGACGGGCGAGTCGCCATCGGGCCCCCAGATGATGTCGCGCAGCCGGCGTTGGACCTCGAGCATGTCGGTAACGACCTCGGGGAGGGGGCCGTCGTCGCGCACCGACCCCCCGAACAGGTAGTCCTTGCCGAGCGTTACGAGGTGCCACACGATCCCGTCTACGAACACCCCGGCGTCTATCGCCGCCTTGAAGGACCCGTGGCGACGCAGCTCGTTGATCGCGCGGATGTGGTGCTCGTGACCGTGCTCGGCCGGTAGCCCCTCGGCGAGGTAGACGCCGAGCGAAGTCCCGAACATGTTGGACTCGATGTCGTGCGCGGCGACGCCGTTGCCGGCGAAGAGCGCATCGACGTAACCGGCGCGGATCAATGCGCACAGATCGGGGGCCGCGCCGGTGTGCACGACGGCGGGGCCTGCCACCCAGAGGATCCGCTCGCCCCGCTCTCTCACGGCGCGCATCTGCTCGGCGACCTGCTCGACGAGGAGCGCCTTCGGCTTCTCGCTCGACACGTCCGAGGACATGAACTCGAAGACGCTCTTGCTCTGCGCGCCGGCCGAGGCCGCACCCTCGTCGGCGCGCGGCTTGTCGAGCGGATGGACGCGGATCCCGAGGCCCGCCATCACGAGCGACATCCCGTTGCGCACGTCGCTCATCGCGATCGTGCGCGCGGCCCCATCCTCGACCACCACCCCGCAGTCCATCTCGGGATGGCGGACGGGAATCCATCGACCGGCGATGCGGACGTCGGTCTCGAGATTCGTCGTGGAATAGAAGCCCGGTGGAAAGGCTCCGTCGATGTCGGCCTCGACAACTTGAGCGTCCTCCACTGTCTCGGGGTTGGCTCCATGCTGGCGCAGCCGCTCGATGATCTTGGTGAGGTCGTCCTCGGTGTCGGTTGTCACCTTGATGCGGGCGTGCGACGTGTCCTCGTGGCGAGTGCCGATGTGCAGCTCCACGATCTCGTAGGTCGCGCCCACCTCGATGATCTCGTCGAGGACCTTCGGCAGAGTCAGTGAATCGATGATGTGACCTTCGATCGTGACCGTCTCAGAGGCCACGCGCGCGTTCCTTGATGAAGCGGTACGTCCTCTCGAACACGTCTTCCCTCTCGTAGTCGAGCGTCACGACGTGATACGAACGCTCGAGCCAGACGAGCTCTTTGTCCTCTGATGCAACCGTGTCGTAGATGTACTGCGCGTTCGACGGGTGCACCGTGTGGTCGTTGCGCGAATGGATCACGAGGACCGGACACGCGATCGAAGGCAGTCCGACCCGGGCCCTGCGCAGGCAACGGAGCATCTCGTGCGTGGCCGACGTGGGAATGCGGTCGTAAGCGATCTCGCGGCCCTCGGGGTCTGCGATGTCGTTGCCGACGCCGGGGATCGAGCGAACCAACCGTTTGATGACGGGTGAGGCGAATCGTCGCGGGTCCTTGGAGAACAAGAAGCCGGCGAGCGTCACGATCCCGGAGACCTCCGAGGGGTAGCGGGCGGCGAGGTCGAAGGCGAGCGCGGCCCCGAAAGACAGAGCAACCACGAAGACTTCCTCCCGCTCGGCCGCGATCTCGTGGAAGCCGAGCTCGACGGCTTCGGCCCACTCCTTCCCGGTGCGGCTGTTCAGGTCTTGCCAGGTCGTGCCGTGCCCCGGGAGGCGGGGGCCCACGACCGCGATCCCGCGCTCGGCCAGGTATTCGCCCAGCTCGCGCATGCCTTGCGGACTGCCCGTGAAACCGTGGACCAGCAGCGCTCCGACCGAGCCCTCGCCGAGGCGGAACTCCTCGGCTCCCTCCAGGATCCTGACCTCTGCCACGCGTCCTCCCGCCGTTTACTTGACTGCGCAGTCACGTTTACGTGTCCTTAACGCGCAGGGTGTAGCTATTGGTCCTGCGATTCTCTAACATGAGCCGCCGGGGGAGGAGAGAGGTCACCGGCTTGGTCTATTGGCTAATCAAGGGCATCCTGAAACCGCTTTTCCGCGCGACATATCGAGTCCGCGTGGAGGGCCTCGAAAACGTGCCCAAGGACGGCCCCGCGATCATCGCCGCGAACCACCTGTCCTTTCTCGACTCCTTTTTCATCCCGCTCGTCATCAAGCGGCGAAAGATGACGTATCTGGCGAAAGCCGACTACTTCAAAACGTGGAAGACGTCGTGGTTCTTCAAGTCCGTCGGCCAGATCTCGTGCGAGCGTGAAGGCGGCGAGAAGTCTCAGCAATCGCTTCAGATCGCCCTCGAGGTATTGAACGAAGGCAAGCTACTGGGCATCTATCCCGAGGGGACGCGCTCGCCGGACGGCCTGCTACACCGCGGCCGGACCGGTGTCGCACGGCTTGCGCTCGCCGCGGGCGTCCCGGTGATCCCGTGCGGCACTGCCGGAATCGACGAGGTCATGCCGAAGGAGGCGAAGTTTCCGCGTATGCGTGGTCGCTTGCCGGTCACGGTCAACTTCGGCAAGCCGCTCGACTTCTCGCGTTACGCCGGACAGGAGCGCGACCGCTTCGTGCTTCGCTCGGTGACCGACGAGATCATGTACGAGATCATGCAGCTCTCGGGCCAGGAGTACGTCGACGAGTACGCATCGCGCACGGCGACGGTGCCGCTGCCGGAGTCGGCCCGCTCGCTCGAGGACGAGCTCGGCGACCTCTCCGACGAGGTCCTGGCGGGCTAGCTAGCTGCTCTCCACGACCTCTCAGACCGCGGGGCTGGCGCCGGACACCTGCACGTCGGCACGATCCACGACCAGCGCGAGCGCGAAGCCGTCGTAGCCCTTGCTCCCGACCGTCTGGATGGTCGTCGCGCTGACGCGCGGGTCCGCAGCCATGAGCTCGTTGAGGAGGCGCACGCCCTGTACGCCCGGATCTTCCGTGTCGGCGTCGACGACGGCCCCGTCGCGCACGACGTTGTCGACGACGATCAGGCTTCCGGGCCGCGTCAGCTCGAGCGCCCACGTGAAGTACTCGGGGTTGCTGGGCTTGTCGGCGTCGACGAAGACGAGATCGAACGGCCCGGCGTCCTCGGCGGCGAGCACCGGGAGCGTCTCGAGCGCTCGTCCGACTCGTATCTCGACCGCGTCGCCGATGCCGGCGCGCTCGACGTTCGCGCGCGCGACCTCGGCGTAACCCGCGTCGAGCTCCAGCGTTGTCAGCCGGCCCCCGTCGGGCAGCGCGCGGGCGAGCCAGATGGTGCTGTAGCCGCCGAGGGTGCCAATCTCGAGGATCGAGCGCGCCCCGCCTAGCTTCGCGAGCAGGTAGAGGAGCTTTCCCTGGTTGGGCGTCACCTGGATCGCTGGCAACCCCGCCGCCTCGCTCGCTCGTAATGCCTCGTCGAGGGCCGCATCCGAACCGACGAGGACGTCGGCCAGGTACGCGTCGACCGCGCTCCACGTCTCCTGCGTCACGCGGGCGCTCCGTCGTCTGCCCATCCTCGGGTTCGTTCGACCGCCTTCTTCCACCCTGCGTAGGCGGAGTCGACCTCGTCGCGCGACGCGCGCGGCTCGAACTCCGCGTCGGCGCGCCACGTGGACGCGATCGCTTCGAGGCCCGGCCACACCCCGACCGCGAGGCCGGCGAGGAGTGCCGAGCCGAGAGCGGTGGTCTCGAGGTTCTTCGGCCTCCGTACGACGACCCCCAGTTGGTCGGCCTGCATCTGACACATCGAGTCCATGACGCTCGCACCTCCGTCGACGCGCAACTCGGCAAGAGGGGTTCCGGCGTCGGCGGCCATCGCCTCGACGACGTCGCGCGTCTGAAACGTCATCGCGTCGACGACCGCGCGCGCTAGATGAGCCTTTGTCGTGCCGCCTGTGATGCCGAGGAACGCGCCGCGCGCGTACGGATCCCAATGCGGAGCGCCGAGCCCGGCGAACGCGGGCACGAGGTACGTGCCTCCGCTGTCGGGTACCGACGTCGCGAGTGGCTCGGTCTCGGCGGCCGCCGAGATGATGCCGAGGCCGTCGCGCATCCATTGCACCGCCGCGCCCGTAACGAAGATGCTTCCTTCGAGCGCGTAGCCGACCCCATCCCCGACGTCCCACGTCGCGGTCGACAGCAGGCCGTGATCCGAGCGGGGGACCTCCGCGCCGGTGTTCATCAGGACGAACGAGCCCGTGCCGTAGGTGTTCTTTGCCATCGCGGGCTCGAAGCACGCCTGCCCGAAAAGCGCGGCTTGCTGGTCGCCGGCGATTCCCGCGATCGGAATCCGCGCATCACCGACGATGCCGGGTGCGGTCTCCCCGAACACGCCGCTCGACGGCGCGATCCGGGGCAAGAGCGACGGCGGGACGCCGAGCGCGTCGAGGATCCACTCGTCCCACGCGGCCTTCTCGAGCGAGTACAGCATCGTGCGCGACGCGTTCGACGGCTCGGTGACGTGCACGGCCCCGCCGGTCAGCTTCCAGACCAGCCACGAGTCGACCGTTCCGAACGCGAGCTCGCCGGCCTCGGCCCTCGCGCGCAGGCCGTCTACGTTCTCGAGGAGCCAGACGATCTTGGTCGACGAGAAGTAGGGGTCGAGGACCAGTCCCGTGCGCGCCCGGAGCTCTTCCTCCAGCCCCTCGGCCCGCAGTCGCTCACAGACCGCAGTGCTGCGCCGGCACTGCCACACGATCGCCGGAGCGACCGGCTTCGAGGTCGCGCGGTCCCACACGACCGTCGTCTCTCGCTGGTTCGTTATCCCGATTGCGGCGACGTCGGAGGCCTTCGCGCTCGCGTCCGCGAGCGCCCGGCCGATCAATCCTGAGGTCGCCGACCAGATCTCCTCGGGGTCGTGCTCCACCCACCCCGGCCGGGGGTAATACTGGGGGAACTCCGCGTAGGCACGCCCGAGCAAGGAGGCAGACCCGTCGATGACGAGGATCGTGATGCCCGTCGTGCCCGCATCGATCGAGAGCACGAGCTCCGGCACTGTTACCTCCCTGCACGCATCCGATCCCGGGCCGACGCCCGCCGACGACTAGGAAAATAACGGTTCATGCGCAATCAACAAACGCTCACCGGCAGGCAGGCGCTCGCAGGCGTGCGCAAGGCCATTCGCGCCGACCTCCGGGCGGTCCGCGCGGATCCGTCGCTGTCGTTCGATTGCCTGGTCGCGGTCACCGAGGCGTCGACGAACGCACTCGTGCACGGAACCGGCCACGACGACACCCGGCACCCCGAGGTCGCGTGGGACATCCGCGACGACTCGGCCGTCTTCGAGATCCAGGACTTCTCGACCGAGCAGTGGTCTCGAGCAATGCACCCATCGCGCGACATGACCGCGCTGCTCGACGACACGTCCGAGGAACGAGTGGGGGGTTTCGGCCTTCACCTCATGAGAGAGCTGATGGACGACGTCGAGATCGCGCGGGGCCCTCTGGGGACGGTTGTCACCTTGACCAAGAGGCTAGGGGCGACGGCCGCGCTCAGGTCTTGACGACTATCTCGGCGCGCACCCAACCGAGGCCCGTGATGCCGAGCGATTCGGCCGCGGCCCGGCTCAGATCGAGCACCCGGTCGTCGATGTAGGGACCGCGGTCGTTCACCAGGACGACCACGCCACGTCCCGCGTGCGTCACGTGTAGCCACGTCCCAAGCGGAAGGTCGCGGCTCGCCGCGGTGAACAGCGACGAGTCGAAGATCTGGCCGCTCGCGGTCGGGTTCCCTTCGAAACCCGGGCCGTACCACGACGCGATGCCCTCGAAGCTGACGCCGGTCGAGGCGAATCCGTTCGGGACGTCGGGGGCCGGTCCGCCGTCGCCGACGAGGTCGGCGAACGCGTGCGGCGCGGCGGCGGCCTGCCGAGCGAGACGGCGCGCCTCGATGCGCGCCTGGCGCTCGAGCTCGTCGATCTCGTCGGTTAGCCGAGCAAGCGTGTGGTGACGTTCGTCCAGAGCGAAGGCGACCTCTTCCCCGATGGCGTCGATGCGTTCTTGCGCGACGAGAAGCTCCTGCTTGCGGTCGTCGATCTCGTCTTGCGCCGCCTCCGCCTCCTGCCGCGCTCTGAGGAGGTCGACCAACGCGTCCTCGTCGGACTCGGCCGCGTTCGCGCTCGCCTTTGCGAGCGTGAGCATGTGGCCGAGGTCCCTCGCCGACAGCAGCATCTCGAGCTCGGTCCCCGCCGACGTCGACTTGTACGCCTCGACCGCGCGCGCGGTGAAGCGATCCTCGGCCGTCGCCAGCGCGGCCTCGGTGTCGTGGATCTCCAGCTCGAGCACACCGATGTCGGCATCGGCCTGTTGGATCGAGGCGGCGAGGTGGTCGCTCTCGTCTTCGAGGTCGGCCAACCGGTGCTCGAGCGCGGTGACCTCGTCCGCGATCGCCTGGGCTCTCGCCCGCAGCTCGTCGAGATCAGCGGCCCCGGCGGGGCGGACGGCCACCACGGCGCCGGCCAGCACCGCCAGCGCGACCAAGGCGCGCACGACCGGCGTGAGTCGAGTCTTCACATGGGTTGTGTCGGCGCGCCGAGGCGGCCTATTGAGACAATCCGGGCGCGGCTCCCGGGCGACTGAGGCAAACTAGCCGCCGTCCGATCTTCAGGAGGGCGCAGGTGTCTCGCATAGGGATTCTCACGGGCGGGGGAGACTGCCCGGGGCTGAACGCGGTGATCCGCGCCGTGGTGCGCAAGGGCGTCAACGAATACGGCCATGCGATCGTGGGATATCGGGCCGGATGGCGTGGCGTTCTCGACGACGACGTCCTGAACCTGACGCCCGACAACACCTCCGGGATCCTCCCGCGCGGCGGCACGATCCTCGGGTCCTCGCGTACGAATCCGTTCAAGGAGGAGCGCGGCGTCGAGCGCGTCAAGGAGAGCCTGGAGGAGGAGCGCATCGACGGGCTGATCGCGGTCGGCGGTGAAGACACACTCGGGGTCGCCGCCAAGCTCACGTCGGAAGGGATAAACGTCGTCGGAGTCCCGAAGACGATCGACAACGACCTGAACGCGACCGACTTCACGTTCGGCTTCAACACCGCGGTGCAGATCTGCACCGACGCCATCGACCGGTTGCACACGACCGCCGAGTCGCACAACCGGGTGATAGTGCTCGAGGTGATGGGTCGTCACGCCGGGTGGATCGCGACGTACGCGGGCATCGCCGGAGGAGCCGATGCGATCCTCGTGCCGGAGCGCCCGTTCGACATCGACGAGGTGTGCGAGCACATCCAGCACCGCCATCGCAAGGGCCGGACGTTCTCGATCGTCGTCGTCGCCGAGGGAGCGACGCCGTTGGAGGGCTCCGAGTTCGTCCAGGAGGACGCCGGCAAGGACGCGTTCGGTCACGTGCGCCTCGGCGGGATAGGCGTCGCGCTCGAGCGCGAGATAGAGGAGCGCACCAGATTCGAGACGCGCGTGACGATCCTCGGGCACATCCAGCGCGGAGGGACGCCGACGGCGTTCGACCGAGTTCTGGCGACGCGCTTCGGCATCGCCGCGATCGACGCCGTCGACGAGGGCGATTTCGGCAAGATGGTCGCCCTGCAGGGGACTAGCATCGTGAGGGTCCCGCTCGGGGACGCGGTGGGGACGCTCAAGACGTTGTCGCCGGACCTCTACGAGACCGCCGAGGTGTTCTTCGGCTGATCTTGCGATCCGAGGGCGCGCGCTACTTCGTCACGAGGTTCGCCCGCCCGGCCGTATCCTCATGGCCATGCCCGAGCTCGTAGACCTTCGTTCCGACACCGTCACGCGTCCCACGCGCGAGATGCGGCGCGCCATGGCCGATGCCGAGGTGGGGGACGACGTCTTCGGCGACGACCCGACCGTCAATGGCCTGCAGGAGCAGGCGGCGGCGTTGCTCGGCAAGGAGGCCGGGTTGTTCGTGCCCACCGGATCGATGGGCAACCAGGTATGCCTCGGCGTGCTTGCCCGCTCCGGTGACGAGGTCGTATGCGAGACGGGCGCGCACTTCCTGCATTACGAGGGTGGATCGGTTGCCGCGAACCTCGGCCTGGTCGCGCGCCCCGTTCCCGGAGACAACGGAGTCATCCATGCGGGCGACGTTGCCGCGCTGATCCGTCCCGGCAGCGAGCACAACCCCCGCACCGCTGTCGTCGCGATCGAGAACACGCACAACTCCGCAGGGGGCCGCGTGTTCCCGATCGACGAGGCGCGCGGCATAGCGAAGGTGTGCA
>DATBND010000087.1:0-7708 GCA_036554505.1 Actinomycetota bacterium
AGGAGCATCGGGATCCATACGTCGAAATGGGGAAGGAAATGCCAGTCCCAGGTTCCGGCGCCGTGCGCAAGCGTCATCTGAGAGCTCGTCAGGTGCCGAGCTGTCCCGGGCCCGCCTGGCCGTGCAGGAAGAAGATCGTCAGCACGACCCCGAACACGAAGAACGCCAGGATGATGCCGGTGACGAACAGCCGCTTGAACAAGTTGCTGTCGAAGCGGAGGTGCATGAACCACATGAGGACGAGGACGAACTTCATGACCGAGAAGAAGATCAACATCGGGACGAGCAGGCTCTCGAGTGCCGGCACGTAGTAGATGGCGACCTCGACCGCGGTGATCAACGACAGCACCACCGCGACCGCGACGTACTGGCGGGGGCCGGGGTGGTGGCTCAGCTCTTGCTCCTCGCGGGGTGCGTCTACCTCTGTGCTCGCCATGCTCGCCCTCAGTTCGTTGGGATCAGGTACACGATCGTGAAGATGACGATCCAGACGATGTCCACGAAGTGCCAGTAGAGGCCGATCAGCTCGACCTTGCGCGCGTCGTCATGTCCGTCCAGCCTGCCCGCCAGCGAGAGGCCGAACAACGACAGCAACATGAGGATGCCGACCGTGACGTGCGCGCCGTGGAAGCCGGTCAGCACGAAGAAAGCGCTCCCGAACGTGCTCGTCGACAACGTCAGGCCCTCGTCGACGAACGCGGTGAACTCGTAGATCTGGCCCCCGATGAACACGACGCCGAGAAACGCCGTGGCGAGGAGCCACGCACGAAGGGCCTTCTGGTCGCGGCGCTGGATCGCGGCGAGCGCGAGCACCATCGTGAGGCTCGACATCAGCAGGACGAAGGAGCTCACCGACGTGTACGGGATGTCGTAGATGTCGTGCGGCGCCGGCCCCTCGACGACGTTGTTGCGGTACAGGAGGTAGGTCGAGATCATCGAGCCGAAGAACAGGCACTCGGAGCCGAGGAACGCCCACATGGCCATCTTCGTGTTGTCGAGGCCCGTGCTCGTGTGCATCTCGTGCGTCTCCGGCACGGTGGGGCCCTGCACCTGACCCTCGGCCGTGCTCATTCTTCCGTCCCCGGCTCGAACGCCCAGCCGAACAACCCGAACATCGCGAGCAGCCCGCCGGCTATCAGCAACAAGAAGTTCTCGTAGACCGCGCCGTAGCCGAGGATCGGCAGGCCCGCGGCCGCGACGATCGGGAAATACGACGGGGACGGCATGTGGATGTGCCCGGGCTCGCCGTCGTGCGCGTCCGCCCCGCCTGCGACGACCGGCGCCGGGACGCCCTCGGGAGTCGTGACGTACTTACGGTGCCAGAAGTCGTCGCGATCCTTGACGAGCGGGATCTCGGCGAAGTTGTACTCGGGCGGCGGCGAGGACGTCGCCCATTCCAGAGTCCGGCCGTCCCACGGGTCATCGCCGGCGACCTCTCTACGGCGACGGCTGAACGCGACGTTCAGCAGGAACAACACGACAGACGCGGCGATGAGGAACGCGCCGATCGTCGACATCATGTTCCAGAAGTTCCATCCCATGCCGTCGGGATAGTGGTAGATCCGGCGAGGCATGCCTTGCAGGCCCAGCAGGTGGAACGGCCCGAACGTCAGGTTGAAGCCGATGAACCACAGCCAGAAGTGCATCTTGCCGAGGCCCTCGCTGAGCGTGTAGCCGAACACCTTCGGCCACCAGTAATAGAACGCTCCGATCAACGCGAACATCGCCCCGCCGAAGAGGACGTAATGGAAGTGGGCGACGATGTAATACGTGTCGGTCTGCTCGAGGTCGTGCGGGACGATCGCGTGCGTCACGCCCGACAGGCCGCCGATTACGAACATCGCGACGAATCCGATCGCGAACAGCATCGGCGTCTTGAACCGTAACGAGCCACCCCATAAGGTGCCGAGCCAGTTGAAGATCTTCACCCCCGTCGGCACCGCGATGAACATCGTCGACAGTGCGAAGGCCGAGGTGGCGACCGGGCCCAGGCCGACGGCGAACATGTGGTGGGCCCACACACCCCATCCCATGAACCCGATCGCGGCCCCCGCGAAGACGATCGCCGCGTAACCGAACAGGGGCTTGCGCGAGAACGTCGGGAGGATCTCGGACACGATCCCCATGGCCGGCAAGATCAGGATGTAGACCTCGGGATGGCCGAACAACCAGAAGAGGTGTTGCCACAAGACGGGATCACCGCCGTTGGCGGCGACGTAGAAGTTGGCCTCGAACACCCGGTCGAACATCAGCTGGAACAACGCCACCGCGATGACGGGCATGGCGAACAGCAGGAGGAACGACGTCACGAGGCTCATCCACACGAACACCGGCATCCGCATAAGCGTCATGCCCGGCGCGCGCATGTTGATGATGGTCACGATGAAGTTCACGGCACCGGCGAGCGAGGCGACACCCAGTATCTGCAGGCCCAATGAATAGAAGCTCATCCCGTGGCCGGGCAGCCGCTCGGAGAGGGGGGCATAGCCGAACCACCCACCGTCCGGCGCGCCGCCCAGGATGAAGCTCGAGTACAGGAACAGGCCGCCGAGCGCGAACGCCCAGTAGCTGAACGCGTTGAGCCGCGGGAACGCGACATCGCGCGCTCCGATCATGAGGGGGATCATGTAGTTCATGATCCCGACGCCGAGCGGCATGACGACGAGGAAGATCATCGTGAGCCCGTGCATCGTGAACAGCTGGTTGTAGAGGTCCGCGTTCACGACGCTGCCCTCGGGCCGCGCCAGCTGCATGCGGATCACGAGCGCCTCGAGCCCACCCAGCAAGAAGAAGATGAATGCGGTGGCGCAGTACATGATCCCGATCCGCTTGTGATCGACCGTCGTCACCCAGCTCCACCATCCGGTGGTGGCCGTCGGTCGGCGCAAGAACCCGCGCGGCTGTGCCGCGGCTGCGGTCGCCATCAGCTCACTCCCTCGTGCTCGATAGGAATCACTCCAACGTCTCCAGGTATGCCATCAGTGCATCGATCTGCTCGGCCGTGAGACCGAGGTCGGGCATGTCCACTCCAGGCTTCATCGCGGGCGGATCCTCCAACCACGACCTCAGGTTGGCGGGCGTGCTGTCGTAGGTGGCGCCGGCGAAGGTCTCGCGGCTTGCGAAGTGCGTGAGGTCCGGCCCCATCACCCCCTGGGCGGTCGTGCCTGCGATCGCGTGACACGTGCCGCACGCGCCCCCGTTGGGGAAGGTGCCCTCGCCGGTCCCCTCGACGAACAAGCGGGCACCCTCGGCCGCAAGCCCTCCGGACGGCTCCCGCGCCTCCTCTTGCTCGTTCGCCACCCATTCCTCGAAGTCAGACACCTCGTGCGCGAAGACGATCTGACGCATGTTGGCGTGGCTCAAGCCGCAGAACTCGGTGCACTGGCCCAGGTAACGGCCCGGCTCGTCTGCCTGGAAGTGCATGTGGTTCGTGTGGCCGGGAACCACGTCCTGCTTGCCTGCCAGACGAGGGATCCAGAACGAGTGGATGACGTCGACGCCCTTCAGTGTGAGGTCGATGGGCCGGTCCACCGGGATGTGCATCTCGTTCGCGGTCGTGATCTCGAGCTCGGGGTAGTGGAACTCCCACCAGAACTGGTGCGCCTCGACCGTCACCTCGAGCGCGTCGCCCCCCGGGCGGCGCGAGAGGTCGAAGATCGTCTTGACCGTGGGGATGGCGATGCCCGCGAGGATCAGGGCCGGTACCAGCGTGAGGATGACCTCGACGCGGGTGTTGCCGTGGAACTGCGCCGCCTCTCGGCCCGGCCGGTGCCGGAACTTCACGAGTGCGTACACGATCAGCGCCTCGACGATGACGAACACGACCACGGCGATGCCGAACGTGAGGTTCCAGAGGTTGTCGGCCTGGCGCGCGTTCGGCCCCTGAGGGTTCAGGTAGTCCTGGGGGCCGTCCGTGGCGCATCCGGTCAGCAACAGAGCAAGCCCGACGGCGAAGACGACCGCGGTCAGCCGCTTCCATTTGGCGTTGGGAAAGCTCATCGCATCTCCGGCATGGGAATCGAAGCGGAATATATATGAACGCGCCGCCCCGCCAAGAGGACTTTGAGCGCTTGCGCGCGCAGCTTCTCGTGGTCGCCTTCTCCTAGGAGCAAACCGCGAAGTACCTTGGATCCATGGTCCCGATGAACGAGCTCGAGGACGCGCGCGCGTCGACGCGCCGGTGGCGGAAGGCCACTCTGTGGGCGGCGGCAGCGCTCGTCGTGGCGGCGCTCGCGTACGCCGCGGTCAAGCCCGCCGACGAGTCCTCGATGGTGGGCCGGGAGGTGCCGGAGTTCGAGCTCGAGCTCCTCGACGGATCCGGGACGATCTCCAGCGACGACCTGAGGGGCGGCCCCGTCGTCATCAACTTCTGGGCGTCGTGGTGCCTGCCGTGTCGCGAGGAGGCCCCTCTCTTCGAGGAGGCATGGCAGGAGCATCGGGACGACGGCCTGACCGTCCTCGGCGTCGACCTGCGGGACGCGCCGGCGAAGGCCGAGGAGTTCGTGGACGACTACGGGGTCACCTATCCGATCGTGGTCGACCCCGACGAGGAGCTCGCCGGCGAGCTGGACGTCGAGGGCCTTCCGCAGACCTTCTTCGTGGACTCGGAAGGGCGCTTCCAGGCGGTGGGGAAGGGAGACGAGGTCGGGGACGCGGCCGGCGTCGTGGTCCTCGGCGGGATCTCCGGGGAGCTCCTGGACGAGCAGATCGCCCGGCTGCTCGACGGCGCCGGCTAGGGTGGTCGATTCATTTAATCTGCAGGCCTGATGGACCAGCCGTTGCAGATCGAGACAGGGCCCTCCCCCAAACGCCGCGCGAAGTTCCTCGCGGGCGGGGCCGTCATCGCGCTGGTCCTCGTTCTGCTCGTCGCGTGGGCCATGACCCGGGCGGACGCGATGGCCTCCTATATGACGACGAGCGAGCTCGTGGCCGAGGGCCCGACCCTTCCGGGTGAGAAGGTCGACGTGAACGGAAAGGTCACCGAGGGGTCGGTCGTCGAGGACGGTCTCGAGACGTCCTTCGAGATCACCGACGGAGTGGAAGAGGTGCAGATCACCACGGACGTCGACCTCCCGGACGCATTCCGGTCGGGCGCGGACGTCGTCGCACACGGGACGTTCGACGGGTCGTTGTTCACGGCGGACAAGGTGCTGGCCAAGTGCCCGTCGAAGTTCAAGCCCGCCTCGGACTGACCTGATGTCGCTCGCGGGGCTCGGGCGACCCAGCCTCATCGCCGCCCTCTTGTTCGCGCTCGTCGCGCTCGGGCTGTGCCTCGCAGGCGCCGTCACGAAACGACGTTCGCTCGCGCTCGCCGGCTCGCGAGCCGTCGTCGCCACCGCGGGCTTCACCGTCCTCGCCGCGCTCTCGCTGTTGACCGCGTTCGCCGCTCACGACTTCTCTTTGGACTACGTCGCGGGGCACTCGTCGCGCTCGTTGACCGGGCCGTACCTCGTCAGCGCCTTCTGGAGTGGCATGGAGGGCTCCCTGCTCCTGTGGACGCTGATGCTCACCGTGTTCTCCTCGATCGCGCTGCACCGGGCGGGCCGCACGAACCCGCGCCTCGTCGCATGGGCCGGGGTCGTGCTGGCAGGAGTCGCGGCGTTCTTCCTCGCGCTCGTCCTCGTTCCGGCAAGCCCGTTCAAGACGCTTACCCCCGTTCCCTCTGACGGCATCGGCCTCAACACGTTCCTGCAGTCGCCGGGGATGCTCTTGCACCCGCCCCTCCTCTACACAGGGTTCGTCGCGTTCTCCATCCCGTTCGCGTTCGCGATGGCGGCGCTGTTCACGGGCCGGCTCGACGATTCGTGGTTCACGTCGACGCGCCGCTGGACGCTGTTCGCGTGGAGCGCGCTCTCTATCGGGATCGTGCTCGGAGGGGCGTGGGCCTACACCGAGCTCGGATGGGGCGGCTACTGGGCGTGGGACCCGGTCGAGAACGCGTCGTTCCTCCCGTGGCTCACCGCGACCGCGTTCCTCCACTCGGTCGTGATCCAGGAGAAGCGACGGATGCTCAAGGTGTGGAACGTCACGCTCATACTCCTTACGTACGGGCTCGCGATCTTCGGGACGTTCCTCACGCGCTCGGGGATCCTGTCGAGCATCCACACGTTCAGCGAGGGGCCCATAGGCAAGTGGTTCCTGCCGTTCCTCGGCCTTCTGCTGATCGGCGGGCTTGCGACGATCGCGTGGCGCATGGACACGTTGAAGAGCGAGAACCGCTTCGACTCGCTGCTGTCGCGCGAGTCGGCGTTCCTGTTGAACAACGTGCTGTTCGTCGCCGCCGCGTTCACCGTCCTGTGGGGCACGATCTATCCGATCATCGCCGAGATGGCAACGGGCGTCCGGCTGTCGGTCGGTCCGCCGTTCTTCAACTCTGTCTTCATCCCCATCGCGATCGCCATCACCCTGATGACCGGGATCGGCCCGCTGATCTCGTGGCGACGAATGAGCAAGGGCGCACTGTGGCGCGTTACGCGCGTCCCACTCGCGGCAGGAGCGGCGACCGTCGCGGGACTTGGGCTGTTCGGCGTCCGCAGCGTCGGAGCGTTGCTGGCGTTCTCGCTGTGTGCGTTCACGACCGTCGCGATCGGTGCCGAGTTCGCTCGAGGAAGCCGTCTCTATCGGACCCGCGAGCGGCTCGGGCTCGGTCGCGCCCTGGCGCGGACGATCGCCCGGAACCGCAGACGTTACGGGGGCTACGTCGTGCACCTCGGAGTCGTGTTGATCGTGATCGGCGTTGCGGGCGGCGCGTTCCGCACCGAACGGCAAGAGGTCCTCGATCCCGGTCAGGCCATGAACGTGGGCGCGTACACGCTGGCGTACGAAGGGCGCACCTCGCAGGCGACCGACGAGAAACAGGTGAACGTCGCGACGATCGAGGTGACGCGCGGAGGAGATCACGTCACCACGCTGCGGCCGCAGCGCAACTTCCACTTCGCGCAAGAGCAAGGGCAGTCCGAGGTCGCGATCCGCACGACTCCGCTCGAGGACCTCTACGTCGTCGTGACGTCGTTCGACGCCGACGGAGCCGCGGCCGTGCGCGCGTTCGTCAACCCGCTGGTGTGGTGGATCTGGCTCGGCGCCGCGGTGATGCTCGCCGGGATCACGGTCGTCCTGTCGGGAGCCGCGCCCGTCGCAGTCGCGGCCCCCGCTCGTCCTACCGCGCGCGAGCCTGCGGTGGCGCTTCGATGAGACGCCAGGGGGCGATCACGGCGGCGGCCGTCCTGTTTGCGTGCGCCGCGCTGGCCGGGACCGCGCACGCGTCGCCCGAGGACGTCGCCAACTCCATAGCGGCCGAGATCATGTCGCCCTTCTGCCCGGGCGTGACGCTGGAGAACTGCCCATCGGACAGGGCCGTCGAGCTACGCGCGCGCATAGAGTCCTGGGCCGCCGACGGGTGGGACGAGGAGCGGATATTGACCGAGCTCGAAGGCCTCTACGGACAATCGATCCGCGCGCTGCCGCGCCCGAGTGGCTCCGGGCTCGGCGCGTGGGCGGTGCCCATCGTCGCCCTCGTCGCGGGAATCGGCGTGGCGGCATACCTGGCGCGGCGGTGGACCCGAGGCCGTCCCGAGGCCGTAGCCGTCGCCGACATCCCGCCCGAGACGAGGACACGCATCGACGAGGAGCTCGACGCGTTGCGGGCGCGGCCATGATCCCCACGCTCTTCGTTACCGCGATCGCGGTCGCCGCGCTTGCGTTCGTCGCG
>DATBND010000171.1:0-12887 GCA_036554505.1 Actinomycetota bacterium
GAGCCGCCTTGCGCGCGCTTCTTGCCGGGATCCTCGTTCGGCTTGTCGTCGTCCTTCTTCGCCTGCGTCCCACCGTCGGGCGCCACTGTTTCGTCTAGTGCGGCCAATCCGCCCCCATCGCTCGCCGGGTCGTCCGCACGCCCTCCGCACGCGGTCGACACGAGCACGAGGACCAACAAGAGACCTGCGAAACGCTTCAACTTTCGACACCTCCCGCGGCGGCCTCCCTGATCCCGAAGCGCTCGTGCACGCGTCGAAGCGCGGGGGGAGCCCACCAGTTGGCGGAACCCATCAGTTTCATGAAGGCGGGGACGAGAGCGGCGCGCACCAGGGTGGCGTCCATGATCACGGCGAGCGCCAGTCCCATCCCGAATAGCTTTATGAAGGAGACGCCCGAGCTGAGCATCGCGATGAACACCACGGCGATGAGGGCCGCGGCCGCGGTGACGATCCGCCCGGTCTTCTCGAGCCCGCGCGCGACCGACGCCTCGTTGTCGCCGGTCCGGTCGTGCTCCTCCTTTATGCGCGACAAGAGGAAGACCTCGTAGTCCATGGACAACCCGAAGGCGATGCAGAACATGAGGATGATGTTCGAGAGCACGAGAGACCCGGTTGAAGTGAAGTCGAGGAGCCCGGACATGTGGCCTTCCTGGAAGACCCACACCATCGCGCCGAACGTGGCGGTGAGGCTGAGGAGGTTCAACACCAGGGCCTTGATCGGCACGAGCACGCTGCCGAAGAGCAAGAACAGCGTCACGAGGGTCACGAGCCCGATCAGCGCGAGAGCGAACGGAAAGCGCGAGAGCACGACGGCCTTTCCGTCGACCAGGGTTGCCGACGCGCCCGTCACCTCGATGGCGAAGGGCGAGGTCGTCGACCGGATGCGCTGGACAAGGGCCTCCCCTTCGGGTGACTGCGCCTCGATGTCGGGGCTAAGCACCACCGAGTAGAAGGTCGCGTCGTCGGCCGTGAAGCGATCCGTCAGCAACTCGGATTCGAAGAGCAGGCTCCCGTCGACGTAGCTCCCGGTCGCGGCGTCGACGCGCGCGACGTTGTCGAGGTTCGACAACCGCTCGGCATATGACGCCACCTCCGTGCGGGAGTCGTCGACGTCGGTGCCCTCGGCGAGAACGGACAGCGCGAACGCCTCGTTACCGGCGAAGCTCGCGCGGATGTCGTCCGAGACGAGCCGCCCGTCGGCCCCCGGGGGGAGCACGCGGTCGTCGGGAAGGCCGACCTCGACGTTCAAGAACGGTGCGCCGAGGAACAGCAACAGCCCGATCCCGATCGCCGCGATGGGCAGGGGCCGGCGCATGACGGTCGTCGCTATCCGATGCCACGCACGCCCCTCCGCGGCCGCGCCGGTCTTCTTGCGGATGGACCACGAGTCGACGCGGGGGCCGAGGATGGTGAGGAGGGCTGGGAGCGTCACGACCGCCCCCAGGCTTGCAAGCGCGACCACCGGTATCCCGGCGTATGCGAACGACTTCAAGAACACGATCGGGAAGAGCAAGAGCGCGGACATCGACGCCGCAACGGCGATGGCGCTGAACAGCACCGTTCGGCCCGCGGTCGCCACCGTTCGCACCACAGCGTCGTCAACGGTCTTCCCGGCGGCGAGCTCCTCGCGGAAGCGCGAGACGATGAACAAGCTGTAGTCGATACCGAGCCCAAGGCCCATTCCGGTGGTGAGGTTCAAGGCAAAGATCGACACCTCGGTGACCGCGGCGACAGCGCGCAGGATCAATAACGTCCCGAGCACCGCCACGAGGCCGACTCCCAGAGGAAGCGACGCCGCGACCGCGCTGCGGAACACGAACAGCAGCAGGATCAAGAGGATTGGGATGGCGATCAGCTCGGCGCGCACGAGGTCCTTCTCGACTTGCGAGGTCACCTGACGGAAGACCTCCGCGAACCCGCCGACCGACACGTCGATCGCGTTGGCCGAGCCGGTGTATTTCGGGGTCAGGTCCTCGAGGAGGTGGTTCTTGTCGTTCTGGGTCCCGTCGAGATTCGCCAGGACCATCGCCTTCGTACCGTCGAAGCTCCGCAGCGGCGGCGCGCCGCCGAGGCTCCAGTACGAGTCCACCCGCGCGACGCCGTCCTCGGACGCGAGCGCGCGCGTGAGAGCGCGCCCGGCCGCCACGACCTCGGGGTCGTCGACCGAGCCGTCGCGCGCCTTCACCAATAGGACGACGTCGGGATCGGCGATGCCGAAGATCTCCTCGATGCGCGCCGCGGCGCGGGTCGACTCGCTGGCGGGGTCCTCGAAGCCGCCGGTCGAGAGGTGGTCGGCCACGCCGGCCCCGAGGAGCCCCGCCGCGAGAACGAAGAGCGCGCTGGCGACGAGCAGCCGGCGGGGATTCCGAGTGATGAACCCCCCCAAACGATCCATGCCGCCCGAACGGCGTTGTTCACGCATGACTTGATTTACTATAGTGCTTCCTATTCTTTGTCAAGTAGACGTATACTCCTCGTCAATCATGAGCCGGAGCTACGAGCAGTACTGCCCCCTCGCACGGGCCCTCGACGTCATCGGCGATCGCTGGGCCATGCTCGTCATGCGCGAGCTCTTCCTGTCCCCCAAGCGCTACACCGACCTGCAGCAACGCCTCTCCGGGATCGCGCCGAACCTGCTGAGCCGCCGGCTGAAGGAGCTCGAGGCGGTCGGGCTCGTCCGGCGCCGGCGCCTGGATCCGCCCGCAGCGAGCACCGTGTACGAGACGACCGAGAAGGCGGCCGGTCTCGAAACGGCGATGGTCGAGCTCGCGAAGTGGGGCGTGCAGTTCCTCGGCGACTACGACGGGGAGGCGTTCGCGCTGGACTGGCTGCTACCGATCATGGAGGAGTTCGCCGACCGGGATGCGGCGCGCAACGTCTGGGAGGTGTACGAGTTCCAAATCGACGGTCTCTCGTTCTGGGTCGACGTGAACGACGGAGAGGTCACGATCCGGCCCGGCAGCGCGCCGCGCAACGCCGACCTGCTCGTGGAGACAGACCTCGAGACGTTCATGGCGATCGGCTTCGGCGCGATCAGCCCGGACGAGGCCAAGGAGGCGGGCCGCACGCGCGTCGTCGGAGACGAGTCGAAAGGCGAGCGCGCCCTCGACATCCTCGCGCCGGCCCGCATCGTCGCCAAGCTCTCCTCGGCCGGAGCCGCTACGCGTTAGTCCCTCGCCGCGCGCGCGGGTATGAGGCCTGACAACGCATCCTCAGCACGCGCAGTCGAGGACCTCCTGGCCGGGGTCGACCTCGGGGAAGACGGGACCGAGCTCTCCGATCGTCTCGACGCCCGGAGGATCGATCGAGTCCAGCTCCTCTCCGGTGCCGGCCTCGAGAACCGCGATCTCGTCACGGTGGCCGACGTACACGCGTCCGGCCTCGGCCGCGACCTGCAACCCCCTGATCTCGTCGTCGAGCAGCCACGAGTCGGTCTGGGTCAGGGATTCGAGGTCGACCGTCACGACTGCCGAACCGCTCGTGACGTAAAGAGTGGAGTCGCCGTCGTGCACCGCGGTAGTCGGGCCGAAATGCTCGATGTCGAGCGGCGCGGTCCTGATCACCCGGAGGGTCCGGGTGTCGACCTCCGCCAGCCTGCCGATCGACGAGTTCGCGACGTACAGACGGTCACCGCTGGGCGACAGCGCGAGTCCGGTCGCGGTACGGGCATCGGTCGTGAAGCCGGCAGGCAGGTCGATGCAATGGGCCCACAGCTCGTCGAGCGCGAGGGTGTGGATGAACGCGTGCTCCGAGTGGCCCTCCTCGAGCGTGTAGAGCGTGTAAAGGCGCGTCCCGTCGGCGGACGCCACCTGCACGCGCGCCTTCCCACCCATCGATTGTTGGAGCTCGGCGTCCGGCGTGTAGACGGCTCCGACGTCCCCGCTTGCGATATCAACCTGCCTCACCTGATAGCGATTGGGGCGAAGAGCCGGCAGATAGCGGATCACGAACAGCGTCGAGCCGTCGACGGACACGGCCTCGGGCTCGAAGTTGCCTTCAAGGATCAGAGCACGCGGCTCCTCCCTCCCGGGACCCGCGATGACGAGACGCGTCTGGCGTCGCCCGGAGTTGAAATGCGTCTGGCTGGCCGGAGCGAGTACCACCGTCTCGCTGGCGGCCGACGCGAGCTTCACGACCAGCCGACCGCCGACGTCTTGTCGCCAGAGCTCCGCGCCCGAGCGCGGATCCGAGCCTACGAGCGACGTGGTCCCGCGATGGATCACCGAACGAACCACGAAGGACCAGTCACCCGACGGGGTGGCCCGGCCGCTGAAGCTCGGCGACCCTGAACCGGCGTCGACGACCGCGACATCGTTGCCCGATCTCAAGAAGAGGACGGCATCTGCCCTATCTCCCGCGCCGCGCGCCTGCCCGCATCCCACGAGTGCCAGAAGCGCCGCGACCGCCCATCGAGTCCGAGAACCCATGCTCGTCCCCCTTTGAACACGTCTCCCTTTGAAGCCGCATACCTGTGAGACGGCGGCATCGCGCAATAAGTTCTGGCCCCTCGAGGCGTCTAGGCGCTCTGATCGGCCAGCCCCGCCAGCACCCCTCCGGCCCGGTCACGCGCTCTCGGCGAGCCGGCTCCATCGCGCACGGGGATATAGCGTGCCTTGCGCCACGACGAAGCTCCGGTTCCTTCTGGGAGACCGGCGGCGAGCACCGACACGCCGCTGACCGCTTTCGTAGCCATGTGAGATCAGACGCTTGCGGCTCCCATCGGGTTCTCCCCAGTCAGTCGCCGCCCAGCCTCCGAATGCGCTCCGGCTCCTCTTTCAGCTTCTCCAGCTTCGCGGTCGCCTTGTCGAAGAGCTCGTCGAAGTTCTGTCGTCCCCGTTTCCGTCTGAACGGGTCGATGTGGGATACGAGCTGGTATTGGAAGTACTGGTGGAAAGCGCCCATCTCCTTGGCCGTCGCGATGACCTCTTGCATCAGTGAGTTCGTCTCGAGCAGACGCGCGGCCCTTTCCTCGCGCGCCGGGAACGCGTTGGCGACGGTACGCCTCATGAAGAAGTCGCACTTCTTGAGCAGCGGCTCGAACGCGCTGCCGGCAAGACGGCCCTTCCCCTCGTACGCGAGCCCGAGCGTGACGTAGTAAGCCCGGTCGATCGACTCCTTCACCTCGTCTTCGTTCTCTTTGAGGTTGGGCTGCGTTTCGAGAAAGACGCGGTAGATGCCGAGGGCGACGACCGCTTTCTCGCGGATGTTCAGATCCTTCTCGACATTCAGGTTCATCATCCGCGGAGCCAGCCGCGCCGGGACGACCAGCACGGGAAGCTTGCGAAGGCCGACCTCGCGCGCCGCGTGAAGTCGATGCTGCCCGTCGATCACGATGTACCGGGGCTTGTCTCCGCCCCTCTCCTCGACCGCGACGAGCGGAACGATGAACCCGATGCTGTTGATCGACGCGACGAGGTGCTCGACGTGCGCGGGCCGCGTCTTGCGTTGGTGCTCGACGACCTCGAGGCGATCGAGCGGAACCGTCGTGAAGGCGATCGGCTGACGTCTATGGGGGTCCTTGAAGCTGTACTCGCTTTCGGCCACGTGACGAGCCTAGCCAAAGCGCTCAGACTTGCACGATGAATCGTGAGTGGGAAGCGCAGGCACGGAATTGGCTCGCCTGGGCACGGACCCCGGGCCACGACGCCTACTGGCACTACGCGCCGGCGTTCTTCCGGGACGTCGTTCCGCCGCCGTCGGGAAGGACGCTAGAGATAGGAGCCGGCGAAGGTCGAGTGACGCGCGACCTCCGTGATAGCGGGCATAGCGTCACCGCGGTGGATACCGCCCCCACGCTGTTGCGCGAGGCCGCCGCGGCGGACCCTAGCTCGACATACGTCCTCTCGGACGGCGCGGCCCTCCCGTTCGCGGACGAGAGCTTCGCCCTCGTCGTTGCCTACAACTCGCTCATGGACGTCGACGACATGCCGGCGACCGTGGCCGAGGCAAGCCGCGTGCTGACGCGCGACGGCTCGTTCTGCGTCTGTGTGACGCATCCGGTCAACGACGCCGGAGAATTCGAGGGTCAAGACGAGGACGCCCGGTTCACGATCGACGGCTCCTACTTCGGGCGCAGGGCCTTTCACGGCACCGTAGAGCGAGACGGCCTTCAGATGACGTTCTCCGGCCGGCTCTACGACCTCGAGAGCTACGCAACCGCCTTCGAGAGAGCCGGCCTCGTGATCGAACGAGTCCGTGAGCCACAGCCCGACGACCACGCGGTCGCTGCCCGGTCCGAACTGGCGCGCTGGCGACGCGTCCCGATGTTCCTCTTCGCGCGGCTCCGCAAGCGAGCCGTCGGCTAGACCGTCCTAGGTCTTGGCGCCCTTGCAGTGCGCCGGGACCTTGAAGCCGTTGACGCCGTCGACCTTGCTGGCGAACTCGCCCTGCTTCGCGTCGACGCCTAGACCGCGGCGTGCGAACGTCTGCCAGATAAGGCATTCATTGTCACCCGGCACACCCTTCGCGACGTTCCCGGTCAGTGCTGCATCGGCGGCAATGATCGCGTCGCGCGCATCTGCGAAGCCGGGCTCGCATACGGCGAACTTCATCCCGTCGACGACGAGCTGGATCGCCAGGTTGTTTCCACCCGTCTTCCACGACTCGTACGGGTTCGGGTTGAAGCCGTACTTGTCGACGAGGTTCCAGTAGAGGTCCCACAGCATCGACGCCCAGACGTAGCCGACGCCGTGAGGCTCGGCGGCCTGCTTGATGCTCTCGTAGGTCGACGGGTTCACCTTCATGTCGGTCGAGTAAGGCGTGATGCGGATGCCTGGGCCCTTGCGCCCATCCTCGTGGTAGACGACGTACGTGCCGATGCCGCGAGGCGTCGCTCCGTCGTCGCCCTTGCGCATGGTCAGGACATACGCCCAGAAGTCACTCCAGCCCTCGCCCTCACGCTCGTCGTGCACCCGAAGGCAGCCGACGTTGTCGGGCCCGCCTACCAGCCGGTTGGACACGCCGTGCCCATACTCGTGCGAGATGACGCCGGAGTCGAGGTCTCCGTCGCGCATCTGCGCGTTGTACTCACGCACCACGGTGTCGGCGGTAAGGCCCAGTGTGTCGAACGCATCGACCCACAAGTACATCTGCATCCGGCCGGGAACGCCCTCCGCCGGCGTCGCGAAGTTTGCGTTCAGCGCGCCACTGCCGTCCTGTGCCTCCGCCTGGACGTCGTCGCCACCGCGACCGGTGCCGGTGTAGTTCGAGGCCTGGAAGTTCCCCGCTTCCTCGTTGAACCCGTAACGGAACGTCACGTCGTGCATGACGTTGTTCCAGTAGAAGAGGTTGTCGACCGCGGCGTCGCGGTAGATCGCCGGAGTCGCGTCGAAACTCTGGATCGGATGGTCGAAGTCGAGGCCACGGCCGCCATCCGGCTGACTCGCCGGATCGGGTGCCTCGTCGTCGGCCGTGTCTGCATACGCGCTCACGTTGTTCCCGCGCGTGATCGTGAACTCGGGCCCCGCGATCCCGTTCGTGTCGTGCCATCCGAACGGGGAGGCGGTCCTGTCCGCAGGGTTCTGGACGACGACCCGGTCGCCATCGTTCGGGCTCTCCAACGGCATGGCGTAGACGTTGTAGGACGATCCGTCGTTCGCCTGTTGCGGCGGGAGGATCGGGTCGAGAAGGGCCTGCGCCGTCTCAGCGTCCTCGGACCGCGCGGTCCGCGCGGCGATCTCGCCGACGCCCTCGCTGTCGATGAGGCTGTAGCGCTCGAGGATGCGACCGGACTCCGCGTCCACCGAGACGTTCCACCACTCGTCGTCGGTCTGGATCTCCATGTCGTACGCGAGGCGCGCGGTGTGATTGCGAAGCACCCGATAGACGAGGAAGGGGGGCGTGGTGATGCGCGGGTTGTCGGCCTTCATGTACGCGACTGCGGCGGTAAGGGCGGTGCCCCCGTCGATCAACTGCTCGCCGGTCGCCTCCTTCGGGTCGATGAAGTGCGAGCCGCTGTAGACGACGACGCCGTTCTGGATGTTGACCGTGGCCTCGGCGCCTATGGCCTCCTGGCCCTTGACGAGCTGCCGGAGATAGACGTGCGTAACGTCGTTGTGGTCGGAGGTGTAGATGTCGTTGACCTTCACGGACTTGCGATCGACGCCCAGGTGATCCGCCGCGATGGTGACCGGATCCTTCTTGCTCCCGCTCTTCTGCGGTCCGGCCGCAGCGGGGAGGCCGGACACGAGCACGGCCGCCACCAAGGCGACCAGCGGGGCTACGCGGGCCATCGACTTCGAACGCATTTGGATGCCTCCCCACAGGATGCTCAAAAGGTCATGGGGAACATTCGTCGCCGACCCTCCGGGCCCCTGCCTGCGGGCCCTAGTCGGGCAATCGCGACACGTGAGTGGGTCAGAAGCTGAAGCGCCTGCTGCCCGAGGCGTTCTTGGGACTCTGGGATCGCCACACCACCTTGAACCTCCCCGCGCACGTCGGTGCGATCAGGCGATATGCCGAGCGCCCGTTCAGCGTGTCCTCGTCCACTGTCTTGAACCTGCTTCCGGACTTCCGCCTCAGCGTCACGTTCGTCCTCGGATGACGAGGCTTGACGCGGCCGGTGACCCGTTGGGGGGCCGCGCAGGGCCTTCGGAAGCCCACAGTGATGGCCACTCGCGCGAGCACGCGCTCGGCAGACGGAGGCCTGCTCGCGCACGTGGGCGAGCTGGCAATGGCCGAGTAGGTGGCGCTCACCCGTGATCTCACTCGCACTCGCCACGTCTGGCTCTCCCCAACCGGGATGTTGCTTCTGAAGACCTTCGACTCCTCGGAGCCGCCCCGGCGCTTCCGTAGCGCGATCTCGAATGGGCCCTCGCACCCGGGCGCGAATTCGACCCGCCCCGAAAGCGTGAACGGCTTCCGGAATCGGACGGCCCGTCGGCTGCTCTCCAGCGTCGTCCCGATCGTGCCCGTGGCGGACGGGCTCGGCGACGGCGATGCGGAGGACGTCGAAGAAGCCCCCGCCGAGGCGGAGCGGCTCGCGCTCGGAGAGCTGCTGTCCGACGCACTTCCCGACGCGCTCGGCGAGGTGCTTCGCGAAGCGCTCTCCGACGCGGACGGCGAGGCCGAGCCCTGGCCGCAGAAGGCAGTACCGATCCGCATGCACACGGTCGTGTTCGTCGCGGGCAGAGCGCTCTGCCGAACCGTCACGAGAACCCACTTCGTCCCGAGCGGTAGCTGCGTCTTCTCGGTCGTCGCGACCGTCTCTCGGCGAGCTATCTCGTTGCAGGTGCTGTCGTAGAAGATCATGCCCAGGTCCGGCTGGCCGGGTCCGTCGCTGTCGAGGCGCTCGGCGGTGACCTCCTCGTTGGCCGGAAACACTTCGGGGAGCTCGAACACGTGCCCGTCGACGCCTTGCGACGGGGGGACGTCCGGGCACGACGCGAGCCATCCCGCCTCCGTCGTGCTGTTCGCAGGGGCGGAACCATCGATGACAGCCTCGGCTGCATACGCCGCCGCAGCCGCCGGCGACGTCGCGACGATTGTCGTCCCCATCGCGATGAGCCCCGTGACGACGATCAGGAGAACCGCGCGCGCCCGCCCGTCCTGGTCGGTAAGGAAGTGAGTGGACATCACGGCCGGCCCCCTCCGAGCTCGTCCTCTTGCCGTCCCGCTAGCAGTACTCCCATGGCGCGCTTCGCAGGATAACGACTCGACGGTTCTTAACCGCCGCCTCGAGGCGTCCAAATGACGGAGACGACTTGAGGATGTACCAACTCCGGTTCTCGTACCGATACCTCTGGGCATCGGGATAGTGCCGCCGCAACTTGCCGCGGGTGTCTCCAATGCGGAGTCCCTTACGCGTATGAACGGTTATGTCCCCGTCCTCGGCGCTGTGCACGGTGCGTCGTAAGACCGTGGTTTCCGTCGCGGTTCCATCAGAGCCTCGGCCGAAGAAAACGATCAGGCGGCCCGTCCACCGCGCCTTCTTGAGGCGGACGTCGCAACCGACTACGACGCGCTCCACCTTGTCGGCTCGTCCGAACCAAGCCTCGGCATCGGAGAGCGTCGTCTTTCCGTTACGGATCGGCCCAGCCCTACCTCCGCCGATCAAGTCCGCGCGATGCGCGAGAGCAGAGGACGCAAGGCTGATCAGGACGAGACCGGCCAGAGCGACGTGTGTCGACCGAGCGCTCAGCTTGGCGACTCCCCGAGTCACGACCAGAGCCTATGCGACTCGAAGGCTTCGTCCGCGGGACGCTTCTCGAAACCGGCGGAAAGGAAAGAAGCCCGGCCGTGTGGCCGGGCTTCTCGAGTGCTCGAAGATCTTCGTTCTTACTTGAGGGCCCAGTCGACCGTGATCGTCGGCTCGCCGGACCAGTTGCAGTAGCTGACGGTGTAGCTGCCCTTGCGCAGCGTCAAAGCGAAGTTCTCACCCTGGGAGCCGCCGATGGGCTGGTCGGAGGTCGCAAGGATGTTGCCCCTCGAGTCACGCACCTCGGCGGCCCAGTCGCCCTGGTTGTGCGAGACGGTCGTGAGCGTCGCCGACTTCTTCGTCACCTTTATCGGGAAGGTGTTGACGTCCGCGGGCGACGACGGGACGGTCTCGTTCATGCACTCGCCGAAGTTGCTCGGGTTCGGCGTGGCGTCGATGAACGTCCAGGTGCCGCTATTCGCAGGCTTGGCGCCGGCGCCCGGCCCGATGATGCCCACGGCGAGGATCGTTGCTGCTGCTGTTACGAGAAGCTTGTACGTCCGCATCGGTCCCTCCTTCGCTGTTTCCACTGAAGAAAGGATTCGTCATTTCTGGCGATTTCCTGCTTTTCTCCGGATTCGCCTTCGAGGCATTTCGGGCCTCGTCGCGACAGGTCGCACGGACAAAGGAAGGTGGGCCGGCAGCGTTGGCGGGCCGTTGATCGTCCCGTGAACAAGGACTGGTCTATCGAGGCAGGTTTCGATGAACGTCGGACGCGTCGGCGGCCGGAGGACTGCACGTCGCGCTGCGATCGTTGCTCTCCTCCTCGTCGCATCCCCGCACGAGTCGGCTCATGGCGCGAGCTCATCCGGCAACCGAGACAAGACCGAGCTCCGACGAACGTCGTGCCTGGGGCGCGAGGCAACGATCTTGGGGACGCGTGATTCGGACGAGCTGGTGGGCACGGCGGGCGACGACGTCATCCTGGCGGGAAAGGGCGACGACGAGGTCCACGCCGGCCGCGGTGACGACGTGATCTGTGGCGGCGTGGGCAGCGACACGCTGTGGGGCGAGGGGGGCGACGACCAGATCCGGGATCAGCTCATCTCCGAGACGATGACTCACCACGGGAGCCTCCTTGGGGGTTGGGGGGACGACGTCCTCAAAGGATGGGGTCCGAGCATCATTCAGCGTGGCGGACCGGGCGCGGATGTGATGGTCGGGGACTGGCTGGTGGGCTCCCGCGGGGGCGACATCCTCCGCGTGCCGCGCAAGTCGTGCTGGGTCGACTCATCACGCTTGCGCCCCGGGATGGGAGACGACCTCATAATCGTCCCGACGGGCTCGGACAAGGTGGCCTACAAACGTTGTCCTAGAGGGGTCGTCGCGCGCTTGGACGTCGGCCTGATCCGGGGATGTGGACGCGACGTCGTGCGCGGCCGGATCGATTACTTCCACGGCACGCACCACGCGGATTGGGTGCGCGGGACAGAGGCGGACGACGACATTGGGACGTCACAAGGGAACGACGAATTGAACGGCGGGGGCGGAAACGACCTGATGGGCGGAGGGAGAGGGGCAGACGTCCTGCGCGGCGGCCGCGGCCGCGACGCGTTGACCGACCATAGTCAGGGACCGGACAAGGCCAGGGACTTACGGATCGGAGGGCCCGGCAGGGACGTGATCCTCTCCAACTCGGGCGGAGATGACCTCATCGGTGGGCCCGGAAGCGACAGTCTGAGGGCCTTCCGCTATCCGTGGAACGCCGAGCTCTCGGAAAGGGCGAACGTGCTTCGCGGGGGGAAGGGGGCCGACGTCCTTCGCGCGCGCAAGGGGAACGACAGGTTGTACGGGGGGCTCGGCCGAGACACGCTGGATGGCGGAGAGGGGGTCGATCGGGCCGACGCTGGCCCGGGCCGCGACCGCTGCGTCGATTCGGAGCGTTTGCGCCGGTGCAAGCGCCGGAGTAGTTGAGATCCGCTGCGTTCGGCTGGGCGTAACGAGACGAGCGACGTGGACCAGAGGAGATTCGAACTCCTGACCTCACCCGTGCGAGGGGTGCGCTCTACCAACTGAGCTACTGGCCCGAGGCGGCGATCCTACCGGGCAGGCCTCCCCAGCCCTAGTCCACGACCGTCCCACGCCCGCCGTCGGGTGCCATGTCGGTCGCGAGCGCGGAGCGGGGGTTGCCCTGCTCACCGTCGAGCTCCGTGCCGAGCGTCCACTCGAAGTCGTCCGGCCAGCCCTCGAGCTCTCCGGGCCTCAGCGTGATGATCAGCGCGTCGCCGTCCAGCACCATCTTTCCCGGCAGCGTGTCGTCGAAGGTCGACGAGCCGTAGTTCGACTGCGTCGAGGTCAGCGACGCGGTAGGCCCGACGTTGAGGTCGGCGGACAGGATCCACGTGCCGGTCGGCCCGCCCTCGTAGACGTCCCAGCGCCACGACATGGTCCCGCCCTTGACGCGCTGCGGTATCGAACGACCCATCTCGGCGCGGAACACGACCGCCTCCCCACGCCGTCGCACGCGCGCCTCGACGATGTCCGCGAGCTCGGTCTCCGGGGGCGGCTCGGGCCCTTCCGCGACGACGACGTCCCCTGTTGCCTCGACGGGCTCGGCGGGAGACCCGCTCGTCTCGGTCGGCTCTCCGGAGTTGAGCACGATCAGCGCGCCGGCTATCACGATCAGGACGGCCGCGATCACGAGGCCGGCGCGCGCGTTCACGAGGAACTGAGCTTGTTCGCGTGCTCCTCG